>DATLTB010000082.1:0-13879 GCA_035533815.1 Chitinophagaceae bacterium | reverse complement strand
TCATAATAGCAGCTCAGCAATAAACGAAGACCAAGTTTAGACCCATGGGTGACATGATCCCAGAGCCTTCCGACGAATTCTATCGCCTTACCCGTTTTACCCAGTAAGGAATCGTCAATGATCAAACCCCGTTCCCCGGGCTTTCCGGACTGTCCCCGCAGTTCAACAATAACCAAAAACCGTCTGACAAAGTTAATCAGTAACCTGCGCCAAGGGATATCAACCCTGTTTTTAAACCGGTAATAGACATCCTTTTGTCCCGAAGCTAATTTGCTGTTGCCAGACTTGAAAAGGGCATGTATACTGGCGTGGTGAAGGAAGGGAAACAAGAGGATCAGCGAAAAGACCTGACTCATGGAAAAGCCCCTTTTCTTGATCGGATCAAGAATTTTAAATACCCATTTAAATTCAAAGAACGAAAGGAGATCCACCAGGTGATCCACCATTTTTTGTGGATCAGCAAAGTATTTTTTTAGTTCATCAACGGATTTTTTATCTTTGGAGAGTAGCATAATATTGTTTTTTGATTGTACATGTAAGTTACTGATAATTAGTAACTTCATGAAACAAATCATGCTACTTTTTCTATTTATTTATCCACATTTAAGGTGCATTTTTAACTGCGAAACATGAGTTATGAGCAGCCGACCTTTTGTTTGATCTCAACGAGATGCCCCATAGCAATATGTGTCTGTCCCTAAAAATAAGGATGTTTTTGTATGGGGGTATGCACAAAGAATTCCCACCCAGCTTAACTTTCAGAGGATTAAACCCTAATGACGGTCATTAGAAACTGAGGTTCAAATGAACTTTTTGGGTTTAATTTGGAACCATTTGTTAACCGGTATTTGATATAATGCCTCTTTTCCTGCCTGTTATTTCAAATCAGGGCCCAGGTCCCCGGCAGCGGGAAATGATAGCCGGTCCTCAGGCAGCCGGAACCTGGAAAAGGAATATTTTACCTGTGAGCTTCAACTTGATTAATTTTACGGATTAATCAACGCATATTTCGGTTAAACAATGGAAAAAGCATTCTTTCAGCAAATCCTGGATAAGCAGCAGGGAATGGAAAAAGTCCCTCCCAATGAAGACATTGCAGACTGGGCCACCCATGTCATTTGTCTGATGTTTCCCGAGCAATCCAGGTGCTTGTTTACCACGGTTAACGAGATGGACCTGGAATTCTCTAAGGCAGCCCTTAGGCTGGGTAATATCCTGCAATCCACCAATGCCTGCCAAAAATCCAACATCGTATCCCAGGCTAAGGCTTTTTTCAACCATTTACCGGAAATATACCGTCTCCTGAAAACTGATTTACAAGCCATTTTAAACGGCGATCCGGCAGCCAACAGTGAATTTGAAATCATCAGGGCGTATCCTGGCTTTCATGCCCTGACCTTTTACCGGATAGCCCATGACCTGCTGAAACTGGAAGTGCCCTATATTCCCCGAATCCTGACTGAATATGCGCATTCCCATACGGGTATTGATATTCATCCGGGGGCGGAGATCGGAGAATTCTTTTTTATTGACCATGGTACCGGGATTGTGATCGGGGAAACCTGTAAAATCGGGCGCCATGTTAAAATATACCAGGGGGCAACCCTGGGTGCCCTCAGCATTGAAAAGGGAATGGCCAGGATCAAGCGGCACCCTACTGTGGAAGACCATGTGGTCATTTATTCCGGGGCTACGATTCTTGGCGGGGAAACCGTCATCGGTCACCATAGTATCATTGGAGGAAATGTCTGGCTGACTAGGAGCGTACCTCCGGGATCCACTGTTTATCACACCCCGGAGATTACCGTCATGGAGGGAACCATGCAAATCTGATCGTACAAATGGCTTCCATCATTGATCTTATTGGCAATACTCCCTTGGTGGAGATCAGGAAACTGAAGCCACATTCGGGAATAAGGATGTTTGCCAAGCTGGAGGGGAATAATCCGGGAGGAAGTGTGAAAGACCGGCCTGCCCTGAATATGATTGGGAGTGCTATCAGGCGGGGAGACCTGAAACCAGGCATGACCCTGATAGAGGCTACCAGCGGCAATACCGGGATTGCCCTGGCCATGATAGCCCGTTTATTTGATTTGGATATTGAACTGGTATTACCCGCTAATTCCACCCGGGAGCGTTCCCTGATCATGGAGTCTTTTGGGGCCAGGGTCATTTTAAAAGATAGCATTGAAGCCTGCCGGGATTATGCAGAAGAAATGGCATCAGCCAGGGGATTTTATTTATTGAACCAGTTTGCCAATCCCGATAATTATCTGGCCCATTACCAATCGACCGGTCCGGAAATCTGGAAGGATACCGGGGGTAGGATCACCCATCTGGTGAGTGCCATGGGAACCACGGGCACCATCATGGGCTGCTCCCTATTCCTGAAAGAGCAGGATCCCGCAGTCCAGATTATCGGATGTCAGCCCACAGCAGATTCCTCCATTCCCGGCATTCGCCGCTGGCCAAAGGAATATCTACCGGCCATCTTTGATCCGAAAAAAGTGGATCGGATCATCGATGTCACCCAGACTGAAGCCACGGTAATGACCCGGCAACTGGCAAGGACTGAGGGAATATTTGTGGGCATGAGCAGCGGGGGAGCAGCCGCAGCAGCTATCCGGCTGGCAGCAGAATTGCAGGAAGGGTTGATTGTATTTATTGCCTGTGACCGGGGTGACCGCTATCTCAGCAGTGATCTGTTTGGCTGAGCCTCAGGGTTCCATTCGGGCATTTGAACCGATTATCCGATTCATCAGATTATTTCTCCGGTAACTATAAAATGCAGGTGCTGCGGGATAAGGTATATCTTGGGTTATCAAAATGGCGATACTTCGATCCGGGGTTCAGCAAATGGATGATGACCCAATAAAAAATCAACATTTACCGGAAAACTAGGCTGAACCGGTAAAGTACCTGGCGGCCTCCCCCAGGTTCCCAAACTGCAGATCTATCCGGGGGTCAGGAAGAACAATGGCGGGCTGGGTAGTATGGAGAAAGCAGGTCTGCATGCCAAGTCTTTTCCCAAATTCCATATCGGAGATGTTATTCCCGATGATGAGGGATCTCGAAAAGTCAATTTCGGGAAAATCCTTCCTGGCCTTTAAGCCCATGCCTGTATTGGGCTTCCGGCAAGGGCTGTCCCGTTCCTGATCCGGACAGTAATAAACCCGGTCCATCCTTCCACCTTCAGCACGGATTTGCTGCATCATCAGCTGGTGGATACGGTCCAGTTTTGCAGCCGTTATCAGCCCTTTAGCAATGCATGGCTGGTTGGAGACTACGACGATCAGTCCGAAATGTCGCCCGAGTTCCCGGATAGCCTGGAGCGATCCCGGCATAAAGGAGAACTGTTCCCATTCCAGGACATAGCTTCCCGGAATCTCTTTATTGATCACTCCGTCCCGGTCCAGGAACAGGGTGGGGTCATGGCTGATGGGTAATTTCATGGGATCCTTTGGTGAAATCATCCTGGGCCTTCCGGTAATCCTCCGGTATTCCGATATCAATAAAATAACCGGCGGACGGGTATCCGAAAAAACGGCGATGATGGACCTGTTTTTCCAGATAATCCCTTTCGAAAGAAAATATCTCCGGGAATCTAAGCTGCAGGAAACTCCGGGTATCCAGCAGATAAATCCCGCCATTGATCATCCCCTGATCCCGGTATTGTTTTTCCCTGAACCCGGTAATACGGCCATCCTTTCCGGACTCTACGGTTCCGTATCGATCCGGCTTTTCCATCTGTTTCAGGGCCATCGTTAACTCCGCTTTATTTTTCCGGTGTGTGGATTCCAGGTCAATTAAATTCACTCCGAAATAGGTATCTCCGTTCAGGATAAACACAGCTTCCTCCTGCAAGCCCTCCAGGGCAAGCCGGATCGCTCCCCCAGTACCCAGGGGATGGGGTTCTATGACGAACCGGATCTGGTCAACTTCTTTTTGAAGGCTGCTCCAGCGGATGACCTGTTCATGGAGGTAACCGACCGAAAGGATTATATGTCCAATTCCCTGACCGGACAGATACCTCAATAAATAATGTAAAAAAGGATGACCGGCTACCGGAGCCAGGCATTTGGGCTGATCTGCAATCGTCTCTTTTAGGCGTGTGCCCAACCCTCCGGCCAGGATAATGCAGGTCCCTGTTTTCATGCCGGGAATAATTGGGCTTCCACGAGCTGACAGATAATATGCCCGATCAGGATATGGGATTCCTGGATTCGGGGGGTATCCGTAGAGGGTATGTTGAGCAGGTAATCACAGAGGGGTTTCATCTGGCCACCGCTTTTCCCGGTCATACCGACGGTGGTGATCCCCATTTTCCTGGCTGTCCGGAGCGCTTCCAGAATATTGGCAGACTGACCCGAAGTGGATAAGGCCAGGAGGATATCCCCGGGCTTGCCCATCCCTTTGAGCAGTCTGCTATATACCTGTTCAAAGCCATAATCGTTGGCCACAGCAGTCAGGTAGGACGTGTTGCAGTGCAGCGCTTCCGCCGGTAAGGGATCCCGATCCGCATAAAAGCGGCCGGAAAGTTCCGCGGCCAGATGCTGCGCGTCTGCCGCACTGCCCCCATTGCCGCAGAACATCACTTTATGGCCGGTTTTGAAGGTTTTGCAGACCGAATCAGTGACCTTGGCTACCCTGCCGATCAATTCCCGATCATCCAGTACCAGTTGATTCACTGCAATGGATGCCTGTATAATGCCGGATATTTTGTCTTCCATAGTCTGGTCATTGCAACAGTTCAGACAGACCAGCTGGTCAATCCTTCCTGGGTGAATCGATATTTTTTAAATTGTCCTCCGAAATGGGCTAAATTCCTCATGACTATGTACCTGGTATTCCCCGGGCAATAAAAGGTCATGAACCCCCCTCCACCCGCCCCTGATATCTTTCCTCCGGTGGCACCGGACTTTCTGGCTTCCGCATAAATTTCTTCAATCAGGGGATTGGAAATACCAGAAGCCATTTTTTTCTTATGCTGAAATCCAAAATCCAGAATCTCCCCGATATCCTGGATCTTTCCGGTCAGCAGGGCCTCTTTCATCTGTACCGCCTGCTCCCTGAGCTGGTGCATGGCCTCGATGGAAACGGCATCCTTGTCATGGACATGCCGGGACTGTGCCTCAATGATGGCGCTGGATAGCCTGGTGGTTGACGTATAGTATAACAGGAGGTTATTTTCCAGTTCATTGAGGTAATGGGATTTGATCCGAAGGGGGTTTACAATGACTTTGTCATTCCCATAAAATTCCATGAAGTTCACTCCCCCGAAGGTTGCCGCATATTGATCCTGTCTTCCTCCGGCCATGCCCAAATCCTTTCTTTCCACTTCATAGGCAAGATGGGCCAGATCATATTCTCCCAGGGGTAATTTAAGCCATTCCGCAAAAGCCCCGAGCACGGCTACCACCAGGGTGGAAGAGGTCCCTAACCCCGAACCAGCCGGAGCATCCACATAGGTACAAAGCCTGAACCTGAGCGGTTCATGGGTAAAATCCTGCACGATGCGGTTGTAAATCCCCTTGAACAGATCCATTTTCCCGTCCACTTCCAGCCGCATGGAACTCTCCAGTTCCTGGCTCTCCCCCTGATCCATCGCTTCCAATATAATTTTATTTCCCGTGAGGGGTTCGATGGATGCTGCTGCATACAGGGAAATGGTGGCATTGAGGATTGCGCCTCCGTAGATATCGGCAAAAGGGCTGACATCCGTGCCTCCGCCGGCCAGTCCAATCCGTAAAGGGGCTTTGCTTCTGTAAATCATGGATGATTGAGGGTCAAAAATACAGGTAAATTGACAAATCAGGTGGCCGGCTTCAGTCGGGCCAGTCGGATAATTTCCTCCACCATGCGGTTCCAGGTGAATTTTTTCTTTTCTTCCCGGATATGGGGAATGAACTGCATATCCATTCCTTCCCGGTAAAACCGGAGTATCCGGTCTGCGATATCTGCGGGATCCGGTTCGCAGACCAGGCCCGTGATTCCGTCGGGTACGATCTCAGGCAGGCCTCCAACCCGGGTAACGATCATCGGCTTTTCAAAATGATAGGCGATCTGTGAGATACCGCTCTGAGTGGCTGACCGGTAAGGCTGCACCACTACATCAGCAGCTGAAAAATAATACCGGACTTCCCTATCCGGGATATAACCGGTGTACAGGCTGAGCCGGCCCTGCAGGCCGGGAGAAGCCAGGAGTAATTCATAGGGCCTGGGGTCTTCATAAAACTCACCGGCTACAATCAGCCGGATATCCAGCGCTTTCAACCGGGAATCTTCGAGTGCCCGGAGCAATAAATCCAATCCCTTGTAATGACGGATGAATCCAAAAAATAACAGGTATTTTGCCCCGGGATCCAGGCCAAGTTGTTTACGGGCATCCGTTTTTGTCATCATCTCCCCATAACTGTCGTAAATAGGATGGGGGATAAAGGAGGCCGGCTTATCTGAAAATTCCCTGAGATCTTTCAGCACCTCCCGGCTCATGGCGATAAAGCCATCTACCGCCCGGGCAAAATACTGTGTGAAGGCCCGGTCTCCGGGTCGCTTTTCATGCGGAATGATATTATCCAGAATGCTGATCACCCGGGTGAACCGGTTAGCTTTCACCTGCCTAAGTATGGTGCCGAAAGCTGGCCCCATGAACGGCAGCCAGTATTTGATGACCAGGATATCGGGTTTGATCCTGGCGATCTCCCTACCCGAGCGGATCCAGTTCAGGGGATTGATGGAGTTGATCCGGACGCGGATATCCAGATTTGGCGGTGGCGGCCCGTCGGAATACTGGGTTTTACCGGGAAACAGCCATCCCGGATATTGCAGGGAAAATGTATAGATCACTACCTGGTGTCCAAGGATCCGGAATTCTTCTGCCAGTCTTTCATTGAATGTACTCAGCCCGCCCCGAAGCGGAAATGCAGAACCGATGATGACAATGGTAGACATGACAGGGGAAATCAGGGCGGGCTAGTTAGGCCATGATGAAAGGTAAACAGGAATCTCAGAAACCGGTCCGCTCATCTACCAGGTACTTATTGCGTTCCTGGGAATTGCGTACGGTCAGTTCCGCCAGAAAGCCGGCCAGGAAAAGCTGGACACCCATGATCATGGCTACCAGGGCAATGTAAAAAATAGGTCGCTCAGTCATGTTATATACTTTAAAGACGAATTTGGCGACTCCCAGGTAAACAGAGATCACCAGGCCCAGCAGGAAAGCAAGGGTTCCCAGCAGACCGAAAAGGTGCATCGGTTTTTTACCGAACCTGCCAATGAAAATAATGGACATCAGGTCCAGGAGTCCATGGAGGAACCTCTCCCAGCCAAACTTGGACACTCCGTATTTGCGGGGACGGTGTTCCACCACTTTTTCTCCGATATGGTTAAACCCGCTCCATTTGGCAATAACCGGTATATACCGGTGCATCTCCCCATAGACTTCGATGGATTTCACGACTTTGAGCCGGTAAGCTTTCAGGCCGCAGTTGAAATCATGCAGGGGGATGCCGGACACTTTCCGGGCAGCCCAGTTATATAATCTGGACGGGAAGTTTTTGGTGATCGTATTGTCATAACGGATTTTTTTCCAGCCGCTGACCAGGTCAAAGCCCTCTTCCCGGATCATCCGGTACAGGGCGGGGACCTCATCGGGGCTGTCCTGCAGATCGGCGTCCATGGTGATTACCACCTGGCCCCGGGCTGCATGGAATCCCTCATTGAGTGCAGCGGATTTACCGTAATTGCGCTGGAATCTCAATCCCCGGAAAACAGGATTCAGTCCAGCCAACCGGCTGATGACCTTCCAGGAATCATCGGTGCTGCCATCGTCCACCAGGATCACTTCATAGCTAAAATTGTTTGATTCCATAATCCGGGCAATCCAGCTGCAGAGCTCAGGCAGGGACTCAGCTTCATCCTTCAGGGGAACAACGATGGTGATATCCATAGGACTAATAATTATTGAGCTGGTTACCCCCTGGACATGGAAGCCCAGACCAGAGAACCGGCAACTCTTTCCATACTGCCCTGCCTCTCCAAACCCCGGAATACCGGTAAAAGAAAGGTTTTATTCCGGGACCGGTTATTACGCTGAGGAAATACTCAGGTAGTTTGCGGGATAAAAATAGTCAGATTTGCGGGTTCATTTTCAGAAATTTGCGGGATGCTCAAACTAAAACCTGGCCTTGGAAGAACCGAAATGCATCGGATCATTCCGTCGGGGTCCGATTTTGCAGGACTTCATTGACATGCTGATTGGGTTTCAAGGCAGCTCATCCGTAGCCTTCCTATTCAAAACTTACCTGCTTCCGGCCGCCTTGTCCTGGTGAGAAAGTTGAAATTAAATCCAGCCCAATGCCTGCTCGAAAAAAGGTACAATCGGGTGCCCATATTCCCAGTTTGGAGGATTAGATAAATCCCCCTCCGGAAAACTTCCAGGATGATCTATGAAATCATGGACAAGCAGCAGGCAGGCAGGCATATCAGAAAGAGTGCTTATACTGCGGTCGGGGGATATACAGCATTAGTTAAAAGGCGTTGATGAACTGCAATGCCCCCTAGAAAAAGAAGGGTCAACAGGCAGAGCGACTTACCAGATCACCTGAATCTCCCCGGCGGGAAGACATCCGATGAAAGCATTGAGGAACTTTATTTGAATGGATCGAAGCCCATATTATACCAGGCAAAAGCATATTGATCGGCCATATAGTCAATTTCTTTTTGGGTATCCATTCCTGTACCGTGTCCTGCATTATGCTGGATTTGGAGCAGTATGGGATTTCCCCCGGCATTGTCTGCCTGCAGGGTGGCTGCGAACTTAAAGGAATGGCCGGGCACCACCCGGTCGTCATGATCGGCTGTCCAAACCAAGGTAGCCGGATAGTGTACCCCCTTCCTGACATTTTGCAATGGGGAATAACCCAGCAAATATTTAAACATGGCCGGGGAATCTTCCGCCGTTCCATAATCTGAAGCCCAGCCTGCCCCGGCAGTGAATTTATTGTACCGCAACATATCCAGGACCCCCACGGAGGGTAAGGCCACCTTCATCAGATCCGGACGCTCGGTCATGGTAGCCCCAACCAATAATCCCCCGTTGGAAGCGCCAGCAATGGCCAGGTCATTCGGGGAAGTGTATTTTTCTTTGATCAGGTACTGGGCGGCTGCAATAAAATCATCAAATACATGCTGCTTTTGCATGAGGGTACCGGCCAGGTGCCATTTTTGTCCATATTCTCCTCCTCCTCTCAGATTAGGCTGGGCATAAATGCCGCCATGCTCCAGCCATTCCATCCTCAGGGCACTGAACTGAGGCATCAGGCTGATGTTAAATCCTCCATACCCGTATAGATAAGTCGGGTTCTTCCCGTTCAGCCGGACCCCTTGCTTGTATACGATATACATGGGGATTTTGGTTCCGTCCTTACTGGGATAAAAGACCTGTCTGGTCACGTAATCATCCGGATTAAAAATAAGGGAAGGTTTCCAATATAGGTTGGAATGACCATCCTTTAAAGTAAAATGATAAATAGTGGCAGGGTAGGTGAAAGAAGTAAAGGTATAATACAGATCCTTCAGGTGCCTGTATGTACTGAAGCCCCCGACTGTCCCCGCAGCGGGCAATCTAATCTCCCGGATCAGCCGCCCCTGGTAATCGTATTGGAATACCTGATCCTTGACATCTACGATATATTGAGCAAAAAAATATCCTCCTGCTGTAGAAACCTGCAGCACATTTTTCGTTTCGGGAATGATATCTTTCCAATGTGCTGGTTGTGGTGCAGCGGCGTCCACCCTGACCAGGCGGTAATGGGGAGCATGAAGATTCGTATAAATAAACATGGTTGTTCCGTCGTTATCGACTATATCCTGTTCACTGGCATACCCGGTAACTACGGGAATAATGGGGGCATTTTTCCGGGTAAGGTCCTGAAAATACAATTCATTTCCGGTGGTGGTCTCCGCTGCATCAATGACCAGGTAATGACCATCTTCGGTGACATATCCGGAAATATACCGATGGGGTTCCTTTTCTCCTCCGAAAATGAAAAGGTCCCGGGACTGAGGGGTCCCTAATTTGTGGTAATACAAGCTATGGTGAATCGTTTTGTAGATCAGCCGGTTCTGTCCTTTGGGGACATCATAGGTACTGTAATAGAACCCATCATCTCCCTTCCAGGAAATCCCGCTGAATTTGATATTTTTCAGGGTATCTCCGATCATTTTTCCGGATCGGGTGTCCTTGACCAGCACGTCCCGCCAGTCAGAGCCTCCCATGGAGATGGCATAGGCGAACAGAGAACCATCCGTAGAGAAGGAAGTCTCCTGAAGGGTCACGGAGCCGTTGTGGGCAAAGGTATTGGGGTCCAGGAATAATTCCGCGGAAGCCGTATCCGCCGGGTTCCTGGTCCGGTAAATCACGGATTGGTTCTGCAGCCCCGAATTTTTACTGAAGTAATAGTAATCCCCCTCCTTATCCGGGGCGGATATCCTTCCATAATCGATTAGTTTGGTCAATTCCTTCCTGATCCGGTCCCGAAAGGGGATTTGGGACAGGTAGCCCTCAGTTAGTTTATTCTCCTGCTGGATCCAGGACCGGGTATCGGAAGCCGTATCGTTTTCCAGCCACCGGTAAGGATCTGGCACCTTAACCCCAAAAAAGAGGTCGGAAGAGTCAACTGTTTTGGTATCCGGATAAATCAGCAGTTTTTTCTGGTGGATAGAACTGCACCCGATTAGAAAAAGGGCTGCTGGGAGTGAAAACCATATTCTCATATGATGGATTATCATGAGTAGCATGAAATGTGATCTCTAAAATTAGGAATTCTATCGATGAATTGCTGTAAATTAAAAAGACTGCATGGTTCAACCTGAATTTTCCGCTGGTCGCTGTATATTTATTCCATATATTCCGGTTGAATACTTCCTAAAAAAAGTTTGGATCCATGTTCCAAAATACTTTTAAAATAGCCTGGCGAAACCTGGTCAAGGATCTCCAATTCACCCTCCTGAATGTATTGGGCCTTGCCGCAGGCCTGGCTTGTTTCCTCCTGATATACCTATGGGTACACCAGCAATTGGGCATGGATCATTTTGGAGGCAAAGGTTCCCAGATTTATCAGGTGCTGGAACAAAGGAATTCAGCGGGAAGAATAGCCATTTCTGATGAATCTCCAGGTCCATTAAGTGAAACTCTGGCAAAGGAAAGGCCAGAAATTAAATATGCCGCTGCTGTGGCACCGCCGGATTGGTTTCAAAAATTCACGCTCAGCGTTGGAGATAAAGACCTGAAGGCCGCCGGACAATATGCTGGGAAAGATTATTTTCAGATCTTCCCTTTTAAGCTCCTGGCAGGGAACAAGAGTCAGGTGCTGGCTGATAAAAACGATATCGTCATTTCAGATCAATTGGCCAAAAGGTTGTTTAATACCACCCAAAACCTCATCGGAAAACCGATCCTGTTGCAACATCATGAGGTTTTCGTGGTTTCCGGGGTTTTTCAACACCCTTCGGATCAATCCTCCCAGCAATTTGACTTTGTGCTATCCTTCGAATATCTGAAGGATATTATGGGCTGGGTTACCTCATGGAACAATACCGGTCCCCATCATTTTTTGTTGCTGAAAAAGGGTACCCATATCCGGGCATTCAATCAGGAAATTGCATCAGTTGTGGCCAAATATAGCGGAGATACCACCAGGACTGCCTTTGCCATACCATTTGCCAAAAATTCCCTGGAAAATACCTTTGTTCATGGAGCCAGGACCGGGGGCGATTGGAAAATGTGAAGTTATTTTCCCTGATTGCCTTTTTCATATTGATCATTGCCTGTATTAATTTCATGAACCTTTCCACAGTCCGGTCATCCAGCAGAATGAAGGAAGTCGGAATTAAAAAAGTGTTAGGTTCCGCCAGAAAAAATCTCATTTTTCAGTTTCTCGCAGAGTCCATGTTACTGACAATTATTTCCCTGGTGATCGCCCTTGGGCTGGCCTGGATATTGTTGTCCCCATTCAATACATTGACCGGAGAGCATATCAACCTGGATTTCAGCCCTCCACTTTTTTTGGCCCTGATTGGCATCACCCTATTTACCGGATTGATCTCAGGGAGTTATCCTGCGCTCTACCTATCAGGATTTAAACCAATCGCCTTATTCAGGGGTAAGGGGAAATCCTCTTTTGCCGAATTGGCGGGAAGACAGGGCCTGGTGGTCTTCCAATTCGCCCTCACGGTCATCCTGATCATCTCGGTACTGGTAGTTTACCGGCAAATGAAATTCATCCAATCCACCAACCTTGGGTATAATAAAGATCATCTCATCCGGTTCGCTTCGGAAGGGACCATTCAACATACTGAATACACTTTTATTGACGAATTAAAGAAAGTCCCCGGGGTCGTCAACGCCAGCTATACCTTCAATGCTATGGTAGGCAGAAATTTTGGAAATTATGGCATTGACTGGCCAGGGAAAAGCACAGATGAATCAGTGTATTTTGAAGGGTTTGGGGTGGGATATGATTTTATTGAAATTATGGATATGAAAATGGCGGCTGGTCGAAGCTTTTCCAGGAATTATGGACTCAATTCCACCAGGATCATCGTCAATCAGGCTGCAGTAAGGGCCATGAACCTGAAGCATCCGGTAGGGCAAACCATAAAACTGTTCGGCCAGCCCAGGCAGATCATTGGGGTCGTCAGGGATTTCCATTTTGAATCCCTTCATGTACCGGTGAAACCTGTGTATATGACCCTGGATCCTCCCGGAAACCCCTGGGATAAAATTATGGTCCGCATTAAGGCCGGGCAGGAAAAGGGAACCATTGCAGGAATTCAAAAATGCTATGAAACCTATAATCCCGGCTTCCCCTTTGAATTCCATTTTTTGGATCAGGCTTATCAAAAACAATACATGACTGAAATGAGGGTGGAAATATTATCCAGGTATTTTGCGGCACTGGCCATCCTGATCTCCTGCCTGGGACTTTTCGGTTTGGCCACTTTTACAGCTCAAAGGAGGCAAAAGGAGTTTGGAATCAGAAAAATAGCCGGAGCCACTCCAAAGGATATTGCAGCGATGTTGTCTGCCGATTTCCTGAAATTGGTGGGTCTGGCGATCCTGGTGGCTTTTCCGGTTTCCTGGTGGGTCATGCACCAATGGTTGCAAACTTTTGCCTACCGGATACATCTGGGGATCCAGGTTTTTCTCATTTCAGCCGTTTCGGTCCTGTTCATTACCCTGGTGACCATCAGTTACCAAGCTATTCAGGCGGCCTTGGTCAACCCTGTCAAGAGTTTGAGATCCCAATAAGGCAATCCTACCGAATAAAACAAACCTGGATGCTGATCCTTTCTGGAAATCATTTCCTCATTTTGGAAAAGAAAATCAATTGGGTAAAATCAATAGTATGATTCCCGATGATCATTACAAATCCATAATATCAACTGGGTTTCAGCCTCAAGCCGGAGTATCCGATCAGGTTGTTTCGGGATAAGAATCTGTTCAAATGAAGGGAATGGGTATCACGAGTTCTTTCGAGCTTCTCGGACAGTTTGCTGATTTTTATAAGATCGTATTCCATAAGCCCTTTTTGTGTCATTGCACTTCCCCGGGCTTATTCCAAATAGGTCCAAATCCCGGATATCCCCTAATCTACCTTTAGCTTCCGGCAAATCCCTCATTTTTTAGGTATATACTTATTGGGACAAGTACATTTTCCCGCTTCCTCGCCCGGCATAACCGCCGCTGCTCCACGGGCACTTCGGATCTACCTGACCCTGATAATCCCATTTTCTTTATATTCCTTGCAGCATTGATGTCCCGGTCATGTAATGTTCCACACTGCGGACATTCCCACTCCCTTACCGAAAGATCAAG
>DATLTB010000081.1:0-2917 GCA_035533815.1 Chitinophagaceae bacterium | reverse complement strand
ATTCGTCACCACTAAATGAACCGGTGATAATCCAAACTGAAGAATTTTTTAGAGTTGCATTATATGGGGTATCTTGATAAATTTCACTACCATAAATAGGTAGCCAAATAGCTACAGCAACTTTGATTGCTGTTTCTTTATTAGGAACATAATCAGGATGCCCATAAGGTTTCTTTACTATAGTTTGGGCGTTAGTTAATATTAAAAAGAATATTATAGATAACACCCAGCCTCCAGTTTTTATAATTTTCATTGAATCAATTTAAACGATTAGAGTTTTATTTTATCCGGCAGCTGTTCAGGCGGCGGTTTTATTGGAGGTGGTAGGGAAGGCGGTAAGTCTACAGGCATTCGTTCTCCAGAAGGTGCCGAAGTATTATTTTCTTTTGGTGAGAAATTATTCTTTCTTTTCAGATCATTCGGATCACTTGGCAGATTTGTATTAATAACAACCTGCTTGTCTGATTTTGGATTATACTTATTTAAAGAATCATCTGGGGTGGTAACATAATCAGTTTGCTGATCTTCCTTTGCTTTATTTTTATCTTGTGGAGAAAAATTTTTATTATCATATTTTGGATCATAGTTTGCATGTGAATGAACACTGGAAAATGTAGTTTTATCCTTTGGGGCAGGACTTGGTTTAGACATGTCCGTTGTTCCTATCCAAGGAACAGTGTATGTGTAATAGGTTTTCCCATTCACATTCACGATATATATGCTTGAAGCATATTCCTTCTGATCAATGATAGAATTGTCATTATTTGTCTTGCCAAAATCATTTGCAGATTGAGCTGCGGATTTAAATAAATCTCCCGGATCTGGATACATTCCATCGGGATCCAGGAACCTGATCGGTTCATCGAACCCATAATTATAAGGTGAGAACCTGCGCATGCTATTGGCCTTGGGATCAATGGTACCCCATCTTCCAATTTGCGGGTCATAGAACCTGGCCCCGTAGTCATACTCCTCCAGCCCCGTTCCATCATTAAACTCCTTATGCTGCAGTTCCTTGTAATTGTATTTAAACAAATTCTCGGGTTTCAGGATAGCCTGATCAGAGATACCAGCCATGGTGAAGCCGAAAGGGTAGTAATGATCAGCTTCAAGAAGTGGACCATGGTGATTATGGATCACCAAGTAATTAATTAATACATCCATGGAACTTTCATTACTCACATAAATATAAATATACCCTTTTTTCTATGCGCTGAACAGATCACTCATTGGTATAGTTGTCTTTCCTGAGATGATGGTTGGGCTCTAGTCAGCCCCGGAATTATTACTGACCATATTGAACTGCCCGTCAAAAGCGACTCAGTTCAGGTACGCATTGGGTTGGGTGGTATTGTAGTTATCGGTATTGTCATTGGTGACAAAAGTCTGCTATTACACCTGGATAAAAAGATGGAAATACCCACCTTAAACTGGAAAAAAGGCTGCAGGTTATTCGCTCTCTCCAAAAAAAGAAGTCAAAAAATCCTTCCTTCCTGCCTGCCTGAGAATGAAAGAAAAAGAGTAAAAGTTTATGATTTTCCTACTAGCGCCCTTCTTCTGGCCAGTTCCCTCCAGGTAGTGAGGATAAATCCATGGTCTTTTAGAAATTTTCGGAAAGCAGGGTCTAACATCACGAGCATATCAGCTTTACGGATATCTCCGGAATTGCTTATATGTGAAAAAATGGAACTGGGGTCTGTACAATGCATGATCACCATTGTCAGTCCGGGCTTCAACTGGAGCAAGGTCTTTTCGTACATACCTTCCCTCCACCGGAGCAAATTTGCATCATCCCTTTTCATTCCGGCTGGAATTTTCCAGTCATAGCTGGTATTGTGCAGGTCATCCAGAACAGGCAGTCCGGCTGCCCAGATCATTTTCCCTAGTTTTTGAATTTTTCGGATCACGGAATCCGGAGCATGAATCTGGGATTCAATGTAGGTGTCTTTACCTCCAGGCAACATGATCGGAATATGTTTTTCGATTCCAAGGTGGATATATTGCATCAGGAAAGAGGGTTTGTCGAACAAAACTCCCATATGGGTGTCCAGGTGGGTGGGATGAAAACCCATCGTCTCTGCCCGATCCAGTTGGGCTCTAATTTCCAGGCCGACCTCCCGGGAACTGGAATGCTTGACCACATCTGATGCATCAGGCCAGAAACAGCCTTCAGGATCAGTCAGCCCAGGGACCAGGGATTTACCGGCCAATGGCCCCCACCGATAATTCTTCCATTCCGAGGTAAGCGTCAGGTGCAGACCTGCATCAGTTCCCGGATGGGAAAGGATATATCGGACGATCTGAGGTGCCCAGGGGCAAGGCATCATCACGCTCAGGGAAGGGGCAACACCTTTTTGCAAAACCTTTTCAATACCAATGTTGGAATCATAAGACATGCCTCCATCATCCATATGTAGCAATAGCACCCTGGCCCCTTTGGGGTAGCCCAGTCTCTGGGCATAGGTCCTGTATGTCTGAGCATAAGCCCCCTGAAATAGTAATCCTGTGAGCAACAGAATCGAAATCCTTTTCATATGTATGAGATTTATTAGAAAAGTTGAGTTATAACTATAATTCTAAGCAAGCGTTCCCAAATTCATGACTTATCAATGGGGTAATAGCAGTAAAGATCGTATGTATGAATTTAGTCTCCGGATTTAGCCAATAAAAAAAGAAGAGTTCCTGTAAAAAGTGTAGATTAAAAGTGCAAACAATTTTTAATCACTTTAATACAGGAACCCATGAAACATCAACAAGGTAGGAAATTAGACTTTTTCGGCAAAACTATCTATTGTGGCGCCGATGTACACAAAGCCTCCTGGGCCGTCTGCCTGATAATGGAGGACCGGATATTGAAACGGTTTACCCAGCCTCCTGAGGTGGGAGCCCTGGAAAAAATGTTGAAGCGTCAATATCC
>DATLTB010000080.1:0-11151 GCA_035533815.1 Chitinophagaceae bacterium | reverse complement strand
TACTCAGGTATCCATTCGGATCTACCACGGAATTATCCATCTTGGACAGGTTGATTATCCCCAATACGGACATGAGGGGTGAACGCAAATCATGGGAGGCACTGTAAATGAACCGGCTCAGCTCATCATTGGTTTTTTCCAGCGCTTCCACTTTTTCCTTCAATTGTTTCCTGGCGTTATAAAAATCGTATGCATTCTTGATGGCTGTCTGCAGCTCGAATTCATCCCAGGGCTTTTTGATGTACTGGTATATCTGTCCTTTGTTGATGGCATCAACCAGGGATTCTATGTCGGTGTACCCGGTAAGCAGTATCCGTACGGGGTCGGGATGGAGTTCCTTAATGGCATTGAAAAACTCTACCCCTGTGGTACCAGGCATTCGCTGGTCCGCAATAATGACATTGACCTCCACGTCATGCAGGAGTTTTTTGGCATCCTGTGCGGAAGAAGCGGTATAGATTTCAAAATTTCGGCGGTAGCTTGCCTTGAAGGCATTCAGGTTGTTGGTTTCATCATCCACATATAGGACTTTGATTCTATCACCTTTCATTTGGCTTGGTTTGATTTATGAACCGGGGATAGGGTCATGCACAATAGGTAAAGTTAATATAAATTCTGTTCCTTTCTGAACTTCAGAATGAACGGTGATCCTGCCGTTGTGTTTTTCGATGATGGAGAAGACTATGGACAAGCCCAGACCAGTTCCTTCACCCACATCCTTAGTGGTGAAAAAGGGTTCGAATATCCGGTCCTTCACTTCCGGTGTTATTCCGGATCCGGTGTCCGCAATGCTGATGGAAATATTATCCTTGTCTTCCCTGCGTGTGGAGATGGTGATCAGTTCCTCCCCTGTGGAGTTCTTCTCCCGGATCGCATATATGGCATTGTTCAGCAGGTTCATGAATACCTGGTTGAGCTTACCCGGGAAGCATTCAATTTGAGGTATGGCGCCAAAATGCCTGTCAATCCGGATGTTCCTTGGCATCGAATTACGCAGCAGCACCAACGTGGAATCAATGCCTTCATGCACATCCACCTGCTTCAGCTCGCTTTCATCCAGCCGGCTGAATGTCCTGAGTTCCTTGACGATCTCCGCAGTACGCACCGCACCATCCTCAATTCCCTTGATCAATGACTGGATCTCTTCATTGATAAAGCTGAAGTTGATCTCATTCTTGAATTCCTCCACCTCCCTGATCTGTGCGTGGAGGTCATTGTTATTACCGGTCCCGATCCCTTCATATTTTCGGATGACTTCCTGCAGGTCGTTGATGTCCAGTTGCAGGGGCCTGATATTGGATTTGACAAAGTTGATCGGATTGTTGATTTCATGGGCAATCCCTGCGGTAAGCTGGCCAAGGGAAGCCATTTTTTCCGCCTCCACCAACTGGGACTGGGCATCCCGAAGGTTTTTCAGGGTGGTTGTGAGGTTGTCATTGGCATGCTTGAGTTCTTCGGTCCGCTGCTTCACCTTTTCTTCCAAAAATGCATTCTGTTCCCGGATGATCCTTTCATTTTCCCGGGAGACCCTTAAGGCTTCAGCCTGGGAAATT
The DNA here is from genome assembly GCA_035533815.1 of Chitinophagaceae bacterium. GTDB lineage: Bacteria > Bacteroidota > Bacteroidia > Chitinophagales > Chitinophagaceae > JANWKA01. The sequence goes on along the minus strand of DATLTB010000080.1, from coordinate 9,598 downwards.
TCTTTTTCTTTCTTATAGATATTGATCTTGTCGGCCAGGGCAAAGGATAATAAAGTGACTTCCAGGGCCGAGCCTATTTCCAGCACGTTCAGGGTGAAATTATTGTAGGGAAGTATATTGAAGTTGCGCAGCACAAATATGATGACACTGGCCAAAAATAAGCTCCAGGCAATGAGGATATACCGTGCCGGACGGTATCCCCGCCTGTTGATCACATAAGCGACATAAATGGCAAAGAAAGAACCACCCAGCGCGGTAAACTGCAGCATAACCTGGCCAAACCGGTATACCTGAAACAAGGTCAGGACCAGGCAGACCAGGTAGAGGCTTTCAAAGATGTTGATGCCCCGGTGGCCGAACCGGAAGTTGGTCTTGGTCAGCAGGAAGGATTTGAGGAATTCCGCTACGGCAATACCGTTGATGATCGGGATGATGAAGGTGCTGTTCTTCGCGAACCAGGGACTGAAGGGCCAGAGGAACTCATAGCCATATCCTTTCAATGTAGCCTGGGTGAGACCCACGAACAGGATAAACACCACATAACTGATATAACTTTTGTCCCTTACCGAGAAAAAAATAAAGAGGTTGTATATGACCATCACCAGGATGATCCCGAAATACAAACCGAAAAAAAGTTCATTTCTGCCCAGGGATAAAAACACGGCCCGGGGTATCCCGACGAACAAGGGCAGTTGCATCTGTTCAATGCTTTTCACCCGCAGGTAGTACACCTGTTCCTTACCAGTCGGAATATGGAGGTCAAACAGGTAATCCGCATAATGGTATTTCCTGGAGGAGATCGGGTAAGAAACCCCGGTATGCACAGTCCGGACCAGTCCGCCGGGACCGGGGGTGTAAAAATCGACCTGGTCCATGGTGGGATAAGCCAGGTCCAGCAGCAGGTTTTCAGCGGGGGTTACATTTTTTATCCTGAATCGGATCCAGCAGGCGCTCTGGGTGATACCCAGATTGGGGACCCTGGTTCCGGTTGGCCGGAATTCCCCAGATCGCATCACCTGCCCGATATCCATCCTGCCACCCGGATCTTTGAGCACCTCACAATCATATCCCAGGGATTTCAGGCTGCTGGTGTCAGAGAATACTGCAGGGGACTGGGCACGGAGGCAGGTATTGAAATAAAATAAAAGGGACGTTAGGACCAGAAGGGAACGTACAGGTTTACACATTTAGCTTATCCAGGTTAGCAATCCTAAGGTCATAAGATACATCAAAATTCCCTTTGGGTCCGTTTTCGTTTCTTACCTGAAAAAGGTTTTTCCGGAGATCAAAGATACGTTCCCGTTCGGAAGGATCGGCATGAACCAGGGTTTCCACATCCCGCAGAACCAGTGCAGTGGCTATGAAGTCATCTTTAGGGTAATAGAAGGTACCGTTATTGCCCAGTTCGGTGTCCACAATGGCGCCGATCCTGCGGCCCATCCTCATGGTGATTGGCGCACAAAGCACATATACTTTGTTTACCGGCAGCTGGGTTAACACTGCAGCGCTTATCCGGGTCAGAATAAGACTGCCTATGCCCATCCCCGCTACCTCAATGGAATTCCACATTCCACAAACTTCACAGGTACCCCTGCCCACAAAATCGAATATCTTCCGGTCATATTTCCCGATTGCCGTTTCAATGGGCAGCGGCAGGGCACCGTCGACGATCTGTATCCTGGATCCCCCATAAATCTTTTCCCCCAGTTCATCTTCGACAATCAAAACAATCGTATTGGGGTTTTTAGCCCATTCCGTGCTTGCTGAAGTGATTTTGGCCAGGCCGAAATGTATTTCCAGCAGACGGCTGTGCCCTTCTATGAATTTATCGCATGACAAAGGATCATCGACAGCCCTGAATGCCCTGATTTTTATCATACATTGAATGATAGGAAGAACTCCCGCATTAAGGCCTGAAAATTAATAAATCCTATCGAATTATTTCTTCAAAATCAACGTAATACCTGCCCGAAGCGGTTAGCTGTCCGAGCAATATCCTGCGGCAGGTATCGGCCACCATTCCTCCTCCAAGCATCACCGAAGAAGCCAGCTGGGGCCAGCTGGTGATGGTTTTGCCAATCTCTGCGGCAGAGATTTTCATCCTGGCCGATACATTCTCGTATCCCACAATGGCAGCCATATGGGCGATCATTTCCTCCCGGCTGAGGTCACTCAGCTTATGGGGATCCTCATTTTTGATCAGTCCGTGCAGCAGGGGAAGATCAGGGATGAGGTCGAAGCGTTCGATGTCGATCATGCCCCTGTCATTGGTATCCATGATCACCGGAATCTGGTGCTTCCTGGCCATGATCCGGCTGAATATCTTCATATCAATGCTGTCTGTTTCCTCCACCAGCAAATCAAGCTTACCATCCCCGGTAAGGAATTCTTCCATATTGTCGAAATGGGCTCCTTCGGAAAAACAGCGGATCCGGATAAAGGGATCTATTTCGAGTATGGCCCTGGCCGCCAGCACAGACTTCAGCAAGCCCAGGTCCTGCACTCCTCCCCGCAGCCGGTTCAGGTTCCCCAGGTCAAGGGTATCAAAATCAGCAAGCCTTAATTCACTGCAGATCCGCTCCATAGCTAAAGTCATGGCAATGGTCTGACCCACGGAAAGGCCAATAATACCAATCTTTTTGGTGGAGAGCAGATCTCGTTCCTCCCGGGTAATTTTGTATTGGTTCCGGCAGGTCCGAAGGTCGATAAACTCCTGCTCATCGACCAGGTGAACCAGCTTTTCTGACCAGGGATAATACACCCAAACCCCATATTCAGATTCCGGTGTTCCCCCCAGATGGCTGGAGATGGCCGTTTCACTTTCGGAGGCGGTAAGGGTTTTATTGGGATAATTGTTCTTAACCCATTCCTGCAGTTGGCGGTGAATCTGGTCATAGATTAAAATGCCTGGCTTGGCAAGTAACAATTCTTCCAGTCCTGAACGATCCTGAGCGGATTGCATCCGGTAAAAAGCAGGTTGTATGGATAGATTTTCCCTGTTGTCAGCAACAACAGTACGGCTGAGCTTGTCTTTAAGGAATTCACGGGTCATATATCCGCAAAATCTGATATTAATTTGATTAAAATAACCCGAAAACAAACAGGGAACCAGGCTGGAAATTAATTGTTTTCATGGGGTAAGTTAAAAATTTTGTTAAATATTTATATATAAATATCATATTTTTGCTCTATATATGTAAAATTTACCCTTTATAGAATGGAGGATAGTGTCAAAGTTACAGTATTGTATGTTGACGATGAAGTGAATAACTTGAATTCTTTCAAAGCTTCCTTCAGGAGACTATTCCATATACTCACCGCAGAGTCCGCTGCATCGGCAATCAAATTATTGGCTGAAAATGAAGTGCATGTGATCATTTCGGACCAGCGTATGCCGGATATGACCGGCATCGAATTTTTTGAATCCATTATCAATGATTTCCCGGATCCGATCCGGATGTTGCTCACGGGATATGCTGATATCAATGCCGTGATCGACGGAATTAACAAAGGGCAGGTATACAAATACTTTTCCAAACCCTGGAATGAGGAGGAACTCAGGTCCAATATCATCAAGGCCTATGAGATATACCGGCTTAAAAAGGACAACGAGGAGCTGACGGGCAAACTGGTGGATGCCAATGAAAAAATGGAATTCCTGCTGCGACAGAAATTATTATCCTGATTTATCCAAAATAACACTTCCCCTGATCTTTTACCCTTTAAATACCGTAAACTTGTGCGGTAATCATTGACCATCAATATGCAGGTTTGGACCGATTATCAGCAAAAGCATAAAGACAGGTTCCTGGCTGAACTGTTTGACCTGCTGCGCATTCCCTCAGTCAGTGCGGATTCCGGTCATGCAGGAGATATCCGGGCCTGCGCCGAAGCAGTCCGGCAAAGACTGCTCCAGGCTGGTGCAGATCTGGTGGAAGTCTGCCCTACAGGGGGCCATCCCGTCGTGTATGCAGAAAAATCCGTCGGGGCGGACCGGCCCACGGTCCTGGTGTATGGACATTATGATGTCCAGCCTCCCGATCCCCTGGAATTATGGCATACGGGTCCCTTTGAGCCGGTGATCCGGGATGGCAACATTTATGCCCGGGGAGCCAGCGATGACAAGGGACAGATATACATGCATATCAAGGCTTTCGAGACCATGGCCCAGACCGGTACCCTACCCTGCAATGTCCGGTTCATGATTGAGGGGGAAGAAGAAGTGGGTTCCGAACACCTGGAAAAATTCCTGAAGGAAAATAAAGGGCGCCTGAAATCAGATATTGTACTGATCAGTGATACCAGCATGATCAGTCTGGAGTCCCCATCCCTGGAAATGGGCCTGCGCGGCCTGGCTTATATGGAAGTGGAAGTCACGGGGCCTTCAAGGGACCTCCATAGCGGAGTGTTCGGGGGAGCTGTGGCCAATCCGGCTACCATGCTTTGCCACCTGATCTCCACCCTGCATGACAGTAATAACCGAATTACCATTCCGGGTTTCTATGAAGAGGTGGCGGAACTCGATCCTGCCTCCAGGAAAAAGTTGAATGAAGCCCCTTTTGACCTCGAAACCTACAAAAAGGATCTCGGAGTAAAGGAACTCTGGGGGGAACAGGGATATACGACCCTCGAAAGGACCGGGATCCGGCCCACCCTGGAAATAAACGGGATCTGGGGAGGCTATACGGGGGAAGGATCCAAAACCGTCCTCCCATCAAAAGCGACTGCCAAAATATCCATGCGGCTGGTACCGGGGCAAAACAGCAAAAAGATCGCCGCGCTCTTTACGGAACACCTGAAAAAAATCACGCCTCCTTCAGTAAGTATCCGGGTTAGGGAACTACATGGGGGGGAGCCGGTGGTGACTCCCATGGATTCTATCGGATACCGGGCTGCTGAAAAAGCCATTGAAACCGCTTTCGGAAAACCCCCAATCCCGACCAGGGGGGGTGGGAGCATACCCATTGTAGCGCTTTTTGAGCAGGTGCTTGGAATAAAAACCGTATTGATGGGATTTGGCCTGGACAGCGATAACCTGCATTCTCCGAATGAAAAATTCGCAGTCGCCAACTACTTCAAAGGAATTGAGACAATTCCTTATTTCCATCAATATTTTGCCGAACTGAGCAAGGGGTAAGGAATGGCCGTAACCGCTGAAGACAAACACCGCCTGGACAAATGGCTTTGGTTTGTCCGGATTTTCAAGACCCGGACCCCGGCAACGGATGCCTGCGCCCGGGGGAAAGCAACCTGCAATGGTCAGGCAGCCAGGGCTTCCCGGTCCCTCAAGCCGGGAGATATCGTGGAGGTCAGGACTGAAAACCGCAAATGGAAGGTCCGGGTGATGGGATTGCCGGAAAAACGACTCCCTCATGCGGATGCCATCCTGTGTTATGAAGACCTTGCTCCTCCAGGAGTCGGGGAAGGAGAGATGCAGGCTTCAGCCTTTCACCAGGGGGGTAATCAGGTCCGCCAGGGACGTCCCACCAAAAAGCAACGCCGGGACCTGCGGGGGTTCACCGGTGATTGAACCGGAACTTCCGGGTATTCAGAACTGTCCTGATCAATCCTTACCTTCGCAATTCCAATTTTTTCTGATGTCCAGGGAACATGATCTGCTCCATAGTGAATTTCTAGTCGGTGTGGCCCGTCAGTTTGGCTCACCTGTATATGTTTATCACAGTGAAAAGATACGCCGGCAGTATGACAAACTGCATAAGGCATTCAGCGCCGCCCGGGTGCGGTTTTTCTATGCCTGCAAGGCACTGACCAATATCAATATCCTCCGCTACATGCATGAACTGGGTTGTGGCCTGGACACTGTTTCCATCCAGGAAGTACAGTTGGGCCTCAAAGCCGGATTTGACCCCCGGCAGATTCTGTTCACCCCCAACTGCGTGGCGCTGGAGGAGATCATTGCCGCCAAGGATCTCGGGGTACGGATCAATATTGATAATATATCGATTCTGGAACAGTTTGGCAACCTGTTCGCCGATAGCTGTCCCATCAGCATCCGGCTGAATCCCCATATCATGGCCGGGGGAAATTATAAGATCTCCACCGGACACGTGGACAGCAAGTTCGGGATATCCATTCACCAGCTCCGCCATATTGAGCGGGTGGTCAGCTCCACCAGGCTGAAGGTAAATGGGCTGCATATGCATACCGGATCTGAGATCAAGGACATCGAAGTGTTCCTGAAAGGCGTGGAGATCATGTTCGGACTGGCGGAACATTTTCCTGAGCTGGATTTCCTGGACCTGGGCAGCGGCTTCAAGATCGCCTATCAGCCCGGTGATCCCGAAACGGATATCCATGAACTGGGCAGCAAACTGTCCGAGACCTTCAATAATTTTTCCCGGAGTTACCCCCGGCCGCTGGAACTCTGGTTTGAACCGGGCAAATACCTGGTCAGTCAGGCCGGTTATTTTATCGTGAAGGCCAATGTGATCAAACAGACTACGGCGACGGTCTTCGTAGGGGTGAACTCCGGATTCAACCACCTGATCCGGCCCATGTTTTACGATGCTTTCCACCTGATCCGCAATATCTCCAACCCCGGTGGGACGGAAAGGATATATACGGTGGTCGGGAATATCTGCGAGACCGACACCTTTGGCTGGGACCGGAAGATCAATGAAGTCAGGGAAGGGGATTTCCTGGTTTTTTACAATGCCGGGGCTTATGGTTTTGAGATGTCATCCAATTTCAACTCCCGCCTCCGTCCGGCCGAGGTACTGGTCCGGGATGGGAAGGCCACCCTGATCCGGGAAAGGGATACCCTGGAAGATCTCCTGAAGCATCAGGTCGACCTGGCCGGATAAGGATCAACCTCATTTTTACAGACTGGCCGGTACCCGGCCGCTGCTGATGAAATCCGTCAGCAACTCCTGCATATGCAGGGTGCTTTGCCGGGCATGCCGCAGTCCCTGCAGGATAATGAACTCCGATTGAACATATTGCCCCACACCTAATTCTTCCTGTCCCTGTTCGATCATGGACCGGATATCGGTTTCCCGCACCTCAAAATGGAACTGGATGCCCATCACCTGGTGGCCGATCGTGAACAATTGCTGATGGCAGGCTTCGGAATAGGCATGATTGACGGCATCCGGCGGAAGGTCGAAAGTGTCGCCATGCCAGTGGAACACCATGGGATTATCCAGCAGGATATGATGCAGGCATTCCCGGCTATGATCCAGGGCGGTGGGGAAAACAGGGTACCAACCGATCTCCTTGTACCTGTGGGGATAAACCCTTGCTCCCAGGGCGCTGGCAATCAGCTGGGCGCCCAGGCAGATGCCCAGCACTTTTTTCCCTTCCCGGACCGCTTCACGGATACAGGCTTTTTCCGCTTTCAGCCAGGGATATTTAGTCTCTTCATAGGCCCCCATGGGACCTCCCATGATGATCAGCAGGTCCAGTTGGCTGGAATCGGGCATGGGTTCACCTGCATAGCAGTGGGTGGCTGTCAGGATATGGCCGGCAGCCCAGTCTTCCATGCAACCCAGTCCTTCAAAGGGCGCATGCTGGAGATAATGGATCCGCAATCTTTCCATCCTTCCCTGTTTAACCGGGGGATTAAAGATATGGTTTTAAAGGGGTTTCAAATAGCCGGCCCCCCTGGAACGGGGGAAACTACCAGGTGTATTTGAAAGAAATATTACCCACCCGGCCTGACAGGGGGGCATAGATCTCGGCAAAGACCGGACTGGTCATCGGTCCGGTATACAGGGGGCCGAACCGGCTCTGCCGGGTATCGGTATAATTTTCCACATTCACCAGGATGGAAAAATGATCCCCGAAATGCTTTTGCACCATGACATCAAAGGTCCAGAAATCAGGAGTTCTTGTACCCGCATCCAGGTACTGATGACCGGTATAAAAGGCTTCCAGGGCTATCTGGAAGTTTTTTTCCTTTTCATAAACCAGGGAGGTGATTAACCTGCCTAACGGTGTGAGAGGAAGCTGGGGATGACCCGGAATATAATATTCCCTGGCATCGGTGAAGGTATAACCGATGTTCAGGGAAAAGTTATTCAGTGCACATTTGATATTGGTTTCAAAGCCTGTGGAGACGATGGGTGAAGGCGCATTGGTGAAGTCAATGATTCCCTGGTTCAGGCTGTCTGCGATGGGGATCAGGGCATGATTAAGCCGGGTATAATAAAAATTCTGATCTATGCTGAAAATCAGGGATTGCCCGATGATCCCCCCATAGTTGACATCCAGATTGGCGCTGGCTGAACGTTCCGGAACCACCAAGGCAGACAGGGGGTATACCTTGTTAAACCCGTTCTCCTCGGTCAGGGCATTGAAAATGGTAGGCACCTTATAGCCCAGCCCTGTCCCCAGCCGGACACTGAACTGCGGGGAGAATCTCCAGAGCAGGGCGGCCCTGGGCAGAAAAAATGAACCATATTGGTTTTGGTGATCGATGCGGATCCCCGTTTCCAGGGTAGCCTGCCTGATCAACTTCCAGTCGTCCTGCAGGAACAGGCCGATGGTTGCAAACCCATACCCCAGTTCCTGGTTTCCGGATCCAGCCTGGGGACTGAATTGGTCGGTACTGAAATCCAATCCACCTACCCCCTGGTTTTTCTGACCATGCAGCACATAGCTGGCTTCGGTGAAGGAGGAAAGCTGGGTACCTGTGAAATGCTCCCCGCTACCCGTCATGGCCCGGTAAAAATATCCGAGGGTATGCTTGATCGTCATCACATTGCCTGCGGCGGTTTTATGTACCAGGGACATCTGGTAATAATACCGGTCCGTATTATTGCCCTGCACATAATTATGCAGGCTGTCCGGGCCATGGAGAATAGCCTGCAGATCACCCCCTGTCCGGACATCGTGGGAAACATTTACATTCAACCTCAGCGTAGTCCCGGTGTCCGGGTACCAGTAAAAGGTCGGGGACAAGGTGAACTCTGTGATGCGGGGAAGATCCGTGAATCCATCATGGTCCACATCCTCAGGTTGCTGGTGACTGAGTTCGCCTAAGAGGGAAATCCCCGTTTTCCGGTTTCTCCTGCTGTACCAGCCACTGAAATCCGTTCCACCTTTTAAGGTTTGGTTGAAGACCAGCTCCGCATCCCGGACACTATCGGGTGTCTTGGAGACCAGGTTGATGATCCCTGCAATGGCATCTCCGCCGTACAGGGCAGAGGCGGCCCCCTTGACCACCTCCACCTGTTTGAGATCCACCGGCGGGATTTCCATGATGCTCAGGCCCCCGGAAAATCCCCCGTACATGGGAAAGCCATCCTTCAGCAACTGGGTATAGCGTCCGTCCAGTCCCTGCAGGCGGATTGTGACATTACCGGATAGCAGGGAGGTCTGCTGCACCTGGGTGCCGGAAAGTTCACTCAGCAATTCCTGGAGATTACCCGGGGACATGGCGGTGCTTTCCTCGATATCATCAGGGCCAATCACGTCCACATGAATCGGTACATCATTTAACTGTTGATTCAACCGTGTGGTAGATATGACGACATTGGACAGGGTCTCCGGGGATTGTTCCAGGTAAACCGGTATGGTATCCTCGCCGACCGGAGGCATCAGTATGGTCTTATGCTCCGGAACATCCCCCAGATAA
>DATLTB010000079.1:0-31730 GCA_035533815.1 Chitinophagaceae bacterium | reverse complement strand
AAAGGTAAAGTAAAAAAAATAAAAATGGGAAAGGAATCCCCATTTTACCCGATCCAATTCATTTTTAAGGCATAAAAGGAGGCCCCCCGGGTACTGCATGGCCGGATTTTACGGGAACCCCGAAGAAAATACCGGCATGATGGTCAAAGGTATCCGGGTCATCAGTGGTCAAAAAAAGGAGGTTGGCTGTTTTACTGCAGTTTATGTCCATCTCCGGATGCCTGTGCAGGTAATCGACCAGGCTGGAAGCTATAATTTCATCCTGGGAGACCAGGATGGTTTCTTCCCGAAGATGCTTCCTGATTCCGGAGGCCAACAAGGGGTAATGGGTGCAACCCAGGATAATGGCATCAATATCAGTGGACTGGCTATATAGGTGATCCACATGCTTTTTAATAAAGTAATCAGCTCCGGGAGTATCATATTCATTATTTTCCACCAGGGGCACCCACATGGGGCAAGCTTCCTGGAAAACGCGAAGTCCGGGGTAGCACTTTGCAATTTCCAACGGGTAGGATTGGGAGTTTACGGTTCCGGAAGTGGCAAAAATGCCAATCCGTCCGGTTTTGGAATATATCCCGGCTATTTCCGCAGTAGGTCTGATTACCCCAAGCACCCTTCCTTCCGGGTCAATGCCGGGAAGATCCTTTTGCTGGATCGTGCGCAGTGCCCGGGAAGAAGCAGTATTACAGGCCAGGATAACCAACCTGCATCCACTGGCAAAAAGGAAACGCACACAACTAAGGGTATAGCGGTAAACGGTCTCAAATGACCGATTCCCATAAGGAGCCCGGGCATTATCACCCAGGTAAAGGAAATCATACTCGGGTAGTTGCCGGGTTAATGCTTTTAATATGGTGAGGCCGCCATAACCCGAATCAAACACTCCAATGGGTCGGTAAACAGTCATGTACTGACCGTCGAAAGAGGTAAAAGCCCAACAGCGGACTAATTGATACCCAATTTCATTTTGACAGCTTCCAGCAAGTCATCCGTGGATGGTTTTGCCAGGAGGATCTGACCGGAATTATCAATGACATAGGTATATCCTTTTTCTTTGGCTACGAGGCTGACCACTTTTTTTGCTGCAGCTACAATGGGCTTGAGCAATGAATCCCGCTTGTCGGAAAATTTCTGATTGGCTGATTGCTGAAAGTCATTCAGGTTCTGCTGGGCGGTTTGAAGATCCCTGGTCTTCACTTCCTTCATGGCAGCGCTCCAGGTTGCAGAGTTTTTCTGGAAATCAGCTGCTTCGGTCTGCACGCTTTGCTGCATGATGTTGATCTGATCCTGAAGGTTCTTGCCATATTCCTGCAGCGCCGTATCTGCGGTTTTGGATTGCGGCATGGCTTGAATCAGGTCAGACATACTGATATAACCGATTTTTACCTGCGCAAAAGTCCGGGTGCCGTAAAAGGAGGCCAATACCATTACAGAAAGGATTACTATTTTTTTCATTGTTTAACTGTTTTTTAACGTGGTTTTAAGGTTTAAAAAGTGAAAATAAGTCATTTTTCAATACCAAGTATCTTTAACACATCATCACTTTTATCCAGCTTTGGGTCGGCATAAAACACACTTATGCCTCCCGCTTTATCCAGTACAAAATCATACAGATGCTGGGCCGCGAGTTGCTGCACGGCATTGTATATCTTGTCCTGAATCGGTTTGACAAGGGTTTCCCGTACCCGGAAAAGATCACCCTTGTATCCGAACCGTTTTTGTTCCAGCATCCGCACGGCTTTTTGCTGGGCATTGATCTGTTCCATCCGTTTTTCTTTCAGGGTGTCCGTCAGCATCACCTCCTCTGCCTGGTATGATTTACTCAGGTCGTCCACCTGGGCTTGGGCGGCATCGATGTCATCCTGCCACCTTACCGAAATGGAATCCAGTTGTTTCTGGGCTTTTTTATAATCCGGGATGCGGGATAAAATATACCTGGAATCAATTACGCAATACCGCTGGGCAAGGGCAGCACAGAAGGTCCCTAAGATTAATCCAGCCAGGATCAGTAATTTTTTCATCTGTGCAAAGGTCTAAAAAAATTTCGCAAACGAATTGTTAAAATGGCAGCCCGGGCCGCTGACGACCTTTTATTCAGGCTCATAGCCCAGCATGAAACTGAATTTTGTGGCATTTTTCAGTCCGTTTCCCGGAGTGAGCCTGTTCAGCCCTACTCCATAATCAAATCCGAGGAGCCCGAACATGGGGAGGTAAAACCGCATACCAAACCCAACTGCCTGTCTGAGTAAAAAGGGATTATATTGCTGGATGCCATTATATGCATTTCCGGCTTCCACAAATACCAAACCGAAAATAGTGGAGTTGGGGTTCAGGGCCACAGGATATCTCAGTTCCAGGGTAAACTTATTGAACATCGTAAATCCCTGGTAGGTCGCAGGCGGAGTGGTGGTATTGTTCTGTGGATTCGTATGATAGTATACCTCATATCCCCGCTGGGAGATGATCTCCTTACCATAAATCGCATAATTACTGATACCGTCCCCCCCCACCTCAAACCGGTCGAAAGGAGATAATTGGGTGTATGAATTGTAGGTGGTCAGAAATCCGAACTTGGCGGCAGCCTTGATTACGAACTGTTTATGGTCGCTGCCATGGGGCTGCCCTAACGCTACATACCAGGAAGCATCCAGCCGGTATTTCTGGTATTCCAGGAATGAGAATTTCTCGGCCTGTGTCTTATTGGCATACGACTGTGGGGATTCAAAAATGGAATATGGCGGGGTGAACTGTCCGGATAAAATGATATTTGATCCCTGCGTGGGATAGATGGGTTGGTTGATGGAGGACCGGGCAAAGGTGATCTTGACACTCAGGTCATTGATATTTCCGTTATTCAGGGAAGACCCAGGGAAGAACTGGTAGTTCTTCAGGTGATACAACTCATAATCCACCTCATATAAAAGGGTAAAATAATCATCCGGCCATTTCAGGGATTTCCCGATGGACACGGAAGCCCCCAGGGTCCTCAGGTAAGAACTGTCATTGAACAGGTAGGTATAACCATTATACCCTGAAGCATTGGAGAACTTGGAATCAAAAAAGCTGATGGAGAAAGGGTCCCTTTTCTTGCCCCCCAGCCAGGGTTCGGTAAAGGAGAAATTATAAGAACTGTAGGATTTTCCGTTGGACTGGAATCGTATGGATAATTTCTGACCATCCCCGCTGGGAAGGGGTGCCCAGGCATTCTTGTTCAGGATATTGCGCAGGGAGAAATTATTAAAGGATAGACCGAGGGTACCGGTTAACCCAATATATCCTCCCCATCCTGCGGACAGTTCCAGCTGATCCGAAGGCTTCTCTGTCACATCCCACCCGACATCCACAGTGCCGTCGCTGGGATTGGGCACTACATTGGGATTCACTTTTTGCGGGTCGAAATAGCCGAGCTGGGATATTTCCCGCTGGGACCGGATGATGAACTCCCGGCTGAACAGGTCACCGGGAATGGTTCTCAGTTCCCTGCGGATCACATGTTCATTCGTCTTGTCATTGCCCGTAATAGGGACATTTTTAATATATGCCTTGGCCCCTTCGGTGATCTGGATCTGGTAATTAATGGTATCCCCATTGATACTGCTTTCCACCGGCTTGACCTGGGAAAACAGGTATCCATTATCCAGGTACATGCTGCTGATATCAAAGGAACTGGAGGAAGGGATGGTTCCCAGTCTTTTGCCCATCAAGTCCTGGTTATACGTTTCTCCTTTCTTAATGCCCAGAATCTCGTTTAACACGGAATCCGGATACACTGTATTCCCTTTCCAGGTGATATTGCCGAAATAATACTTATGTCCTTCATTGACCTGTAACGCGATGTTTAGATTTCCTTCCCGGGTCATGTAGGTGGTATCCCGGGTGATCACCGCATCCCGGTAGCCCAATTTATTGTAATAAGTAATAATCTTATCCTTGTCTTCCTGATATTTGGAGGCATCGAATTTCGCTGAATTCAGTAAATTGAACCGAAACCAGGGACTCAGGGCTTTCAGGGTACTGGTCACAGACAGAAACCCCCGTTCCCGGATATATTCTTTCCAGGTAATGGGGGGGTGGGGGTTATATACGTTGGTGTCATTGTCCGGATGCAGGGTCAGCCGGGTGAGTTCCTTGGTATCCTTCATCTTTCTTTTCAGGACGCCTGACGGCACATGGGTATTGCCGGCAAAGCTGATCTGGTTGATCCTGATTTTTTTGCCTTTGGAGATATGAAACACCAGGTCGGTGGAATTCGGCATGGCGGCAGATGAATCAGGTTTTTCTGTGATGAATACCTGGACATTCTGAAATCCTTTGTCCCGATAGTATTTTTTGATGGCATTGACTGCGGTGAGCCGGGTATTTTCCGTAACCACCCGGCCGTTCACCAGACCGGTTTTATCCTTCAGGTCAGCTACCTGGCTTTTGGGAATGCCGCTAAGCAGATAGCTGGCCAGCCGCGGCCTTTCGGTGACTTTTATATTGAGATAGACTTTATTATCCTCGATTTTAGTGATGTAAATGGCAATATTGGAAAAAAGCTTCTGATTCCAGAGTTTATTTATAGCTCTGGACATATCATCTCCGGGAAGGGTCACCAGGTCACCGACAGCAAGTCCGCTGATGGAGCTCAGCAGATCTTCATCCAGAAATTTTGCTCCGGTAACTTCAATACCCGCAATGGTGTATTGCTTTGGGGAAGCATAGGAGAATGGTAATTTACTGACCTGGGGAGGTGTCGTGGTATCCCTGACCGCCATGGGCACATTCCCGATAGTGGTATCTGGGGAACGAACAGGATTCGGGGGCATTTTAAGGGAATCCGGTTGCTGGGCATTAGCAACAACTTTCACCGCAATCAATCCAATCACTAAAAATAGGTATTTAGGAAACCATTTCTTCATCCTGCTGTATTTGTTCACTGGTTTTACCAAAGCGTCGTTCTCTGGACTGATAATTCACAATGGCTTCATACAAGTTCTCCTTCCGGAAATCCGGCCAACAAGTTTTGGTAAAATATAATTCTGCATACGCCAGCTGGAATAACAGGAAATTACTGATCCTGTATTCTCCGCTGGTGCGGATCATCAGCTCCGGATCCGGAATCTGACCAGTGTACAGATGCCGGCTGAAAAACAGGGAATCTATTTCTTCCGGATCCGTCTTGCCTTTTCTGACCTCTTCGGCAATGAGCCTGGCTGCATGAGCAATTTCTTCCCTGGAACCATAGCTAAGGGCCAGTACAAGTTTTAGTCCTGTGCAATTCCTGGTATAATCCATGGCTTCATCCAGTTCGGTCCTGCATGATAAGGGCAGCATCATGACATTCCCTATCACAAGCAACCGGATATTGTTTTTACAAAGCGTATTGATTTCCTTGCGAATGGTGAATACCAGCAATTCCATAATGCCATTTACTTCCACGGCTGGCCTTTCCCAGTTCTCTGTGGAGAATGCATAAAGGGATAGGTATTCAATACCCAGCTCGGAACACCCTTCCGCGATTTCCCGGACACTCTCCACCCCTTCCTGATGGCCATATAACCTGTCCTGACTGCGTTCCCTTGCCCAACGTCCATTGCCATCCATGATAATGGCTATATGGACCGGTAGCCGATGAGTATCAATTTTTTCTTTACTTCCCATGGAAGGCAAGGATTTCCTGACAGTGATGATCAATGATTAAAAGCCTGCAAAGATACAAAAATACCTTTATGTACTTCCGGCGCGGAAACTAGGTTTTGATTTAACACAACTTTAACTGGAATAAAGTATGGTGCGGCTTTCAGGGCTTCATAAACCCTGGATAACACCGGAGGAAATTCAAAATTTAGGGCACCTGTACTGGGTGAATAAAATAGAAATGCTCAGTTCAATGAATATATATTGATCCTTATTCTGGCTGTTCCCCCGTTGTCTGCCGGGAATGCCGATAGGCGGACCTGTAGCACCAGAACGGTCCTGTAAAATATAGGAGATATTGGGCTGGCCGTTGGGCAGTATGGGCAAAGCCACCGGTTCCACATATGTGGTACTGACATCATCGAGATAATCCGTGGTGGTCAGCCGATGAACAGCTTCCAGGCTGATATTGAACTCTTTGTTCAGATTATACTTTAATCCTGCCCCGATGGGAAAGCAGATTGCATTGAGCGGATAAGGTTTTCGCTGCGGATATAAGGTAGAGCCCTGCCCTTCCGTGTTCAGGGGCTGAAGATAATATTTTTTCCCCTGATAATAGGCATATGGATTAAAGCTGAAGACTCCGAACCCGAAAGTGATATAGGGGGTGAACCGGTATTTGGTGCCGGGTTCAAAACGGAAAAAATTAAAATCTGCCTGGGTGGCCAGTTCAAAGATATTTGAATTGAAACTGAGATTTCTCCGGCGCTCATATACATTGGAGTTCAGGGCATCGGAATATCCGACCTGGGCATAATGGAACCCCAGCCGGATTCCCACATATTCATCGAAATAATACCGGTAAAATATTCCTATGGCAGGCATGACGGCTTTAAAGGAACTCGAAGTGTTCAGGTCCCCGAAATACTCTGATCCGCCGGCTGATACTCCAAGTTCACCGGTATAAAAAGTGGAAAGGTCCTCCTTCTGGGCCATCGCGCTTGCGGAAGGGAGGATGATCAGGAATAATATAAGGTAACGGGCAAATCGCATAAAGCAGCAGTGAACAGAAGTTAAAACGTATAACTTGGATATTTTGTATTTGCCCTTCAGTTTCTTTTGTCAATACCCCAGAGCAGCTTCCCCCTTAAGGTGTGCAGAAAGTTAATCTCATTGATCCGCACCAGGCCCAGGGTGAAAGTTTCTTTTCTTACGGCCAGTTGCACGGAACTTCCCACTGTTTCCATCCTTGAATCCAGGGTGCAAAGGAATTGATCACTTCTTCCTTCGATTTCAAAGGATATCACATGGTTATCCGGAACAACAATGGGCCGGACATTCAGGTTGTGCGGAGCTACCGGGGTGATGACAAAACTGGAGGCATCCGGAAAAACGACGGGGCCCCCACAGCTCAGGGAGTAGCCGGTGGAGCCTGTCGGGGTGGATACGATCAGTCCGTCAGCCCAGTAAGTATTCAGGAATTCCCCATTCAGGTACGTATGGATCTTGATCATGGCTGATGAATCCTTTTTATGCAGGGTGAATTCATTCAGGGCGTAAGGAACGTTTCCGAAAAGGGGAATATTTGCATCCAGGTGCACCATGGATCTCCGGTCTATCACAAAAGTACGGTGCAGGAGGGCACTGACCAGCCCGTTCACATTTTCCTTGCCGATGCTTGCCAAAAATCCGAGTCTTCCGAAATTGATTCCGATGATTGGAATGTTCTTATCCTGAATAAAACAAACCGTGTCCAGCAGGGTCCCGTCCCCTCCGAGGCTGATCAGGAATTCAATATTTTCATCCAGGTCATCCGCGGTGGAGAAAGTATCAGGTGGCGCTGATAGTTGCAGACGGGAATATATGCTTTCATAAAACGGGCGGTATATGACAGGTCGCAGTTTTTTAAGTGTCAGTTCATCCAGGAGATGCTTCATATTGCCAATATCCTCCTGGTCATTCAATCCACGGCTGTATATGGCTATTTGCATGTAAGCAGATTAATGGCAGATGCAGTTTCCTGTTCTTTCAGAATTCTGATTTGGAATGCAAAAATAATCCTTTTTGACCTAACTGGTTAAAGCTATACTCCAAACGCAACCGGACATCATAGTATGTGACAATATCCAATCCGAACCCTCCGGAGTAAAGAAAGCGGTTGTCCAGGGTATTATTCCCGGGCATATTATTGGCCACATAACCTGCATCCCCGAATACTTTTAAAAACACCCGGACGGGGATTGATTCAAACTGGATGGGCAGGAAAGGAAAATGCATATTCAGGTCGATTATTTTCCGTTTTAAGGAAGCCTTCAATATTCCGAAATCGCTTCCATCGACCACATAATATTCCAATCCCTGCAAATAATCTTCCTGATATCCCATTCCGGTCATCAGGAAATAAGGCTCCTTCTGGGGTACCTGAACCCTGCCCCTTATTCCTGCTGCAAAATAGGTGGCATGAAATAATCTCCAGTATTTGGCTGCCTGGATATATATTTCAGTCTGATTGATCCCCTTGAATATGCCCAGCCCCTTCCGGGAGAATAGCCCATAAATATTGAATCCTTTCAACGGATATGCCCAGTTATCGGTTCCTGTATAGCTGAACTGGTAATCCAGTTCGAAGTAACGCAGTGTCGGGTTGCTGTTCGGGAAAAAGTCAGGGTTGGCCATGAGCAGGGTATCTGCCACATGGTTATAGTTATAATTCAGGCTCACCTGATGTTTGAAGCGGATAGCCTTCACATAAGTATATGTGATCCCAGCCTTGAACTGCCGGTTAATCACCGAATTTCCGCTGAAAAATTGAAGTTTGTTCTGATCAGTGGCATATCCAATCTCCCTTGCTGTATTATATCCTATGGAAAAGCCAAGCCCGCTTCTGAGTGACTTATTAAAATAAGGCAGGGAATAGGCCAGTGCAAAATGTTCCGTGTATCCCCCCTGCAGGGTGAGCTCTACCTGGTCGTTTTTTCCCGTCAAATTGTTCTCGAAGAAATTGAACCCGTAATTTACCCTTCCCAGACTATGTTTTTCCTGGACCCACCATACATTGAAGTTTCGATCAGCCAGGCTGAAGATGGGGAAACCAAAAGTATACCATCTTTCCAGGACGTCCACCTCCACATCCGTGTATTTTCCGGACCAGCTTTTGAAATATACGCTCACGGTAAGGAATAAAGAGGTATTGATCAGCTCCTGACGATTATCTTCCAGGATCTGCATGGCATTGCTGTATTGCAGGGTATCCCCTGGTTTGAGATCAAAGCTGTGCAGGATTATGGCATCCTTGGTTCTGCGGTTGCCCGAAATAATGATATGCCGGATAATGACAAAATTATTGGCACTGGGGTGCTTTGGGGGGACTGTTGTTGCTGGGCCTTGGATACCACCAGTGGTATCTGCATGGAATTGCGCAAATGTTGTGGCTGTTGATGTCAGCTCACAAAGAATGACCAGGATTAGCAATTTCCACCATGCCATGCAGCTCAACAATGTTTTTACGGGTTAGGGTCAAACGGTAAAAATAAGGGTTATTCAATTGACCACGCCCGTCAGGACCAGGTCTCACATGCTGATATAGTTCATCAGGAGGTCATAATTTTTCTTCAAAGCAGTTTCTTCCTGTTCCTCTCCGAATACACAGGTAATGGTATAGCTGAATCTTTCAAAGGTGCTGGTCAGGGCCCGCATGTCCTGCCGGTTGGTTTTGATCAGCACATTCAACTTGCCTGTGGCAGGATGGTTAAATGTGTTGACACTGAGAATCGTGATTTCATTGGATTCAGCGATCCTGCCGATTTCAGCCAGGGAATAATCCTTGGGTTCCATTTCCAGGAGAATAAGTACACCGGTTTCTTTCACCCCATTCATGGAAGCGATAGCGAATAGCAGGTGCTGTTGCGGTATCACCCCCCCAAACTTATTTTCATCCGTTAATACAGGGACTACGGATAATTTGAAGTCACTGGCCAGTTTTAACGCTTCGTAAAAATGAGCATGTTCCCTGACTGCTGGTCTGAAATGATGGTAAGAAAGCGTTTCCAGCAGTAAATCAGGATTATCCCAGTCCAGAATCTCTTCCTCCCGGATCAGGCCCAAGTATTCTCCTTCCACCACGATCGGTAAATGGGAAATATGGTATTCGTTCAGCAACTGCAGGGCCTTGGCGCCGGTGTCGAGCGGATGGAGAACAGGGATGACCGGGGAAATAAGCTCAATGGCATACATGAGGTTACTGTATTTAATGCTTTCTTCTGGTCAAAGTTCATTCCAGGTTAGTGGAATTAACCTAAATTTTTGTCCTGGGCATCATGACGGACCAGGAAATCCTGAAGGATCTGGTTGAACTGCTCAGGCACCTCCATCATGGGAGCATGACCGCACTCGTCGATTAAAAACAGTTCAGATCCAGGGATAAGCTTATGGAATTCCTGACCGATCAATGGAGGGGTTATCGTATCGTTTTTTCCCCAGATCAGCAAGGTAGGGGCACTGATACTGTTCAATTCCTCACCCAGGTTATGCCGGATAGCAGACTTGGCCAGGGAAATGATCTTCAGCGCCTTGAGCCTGTTATTCACAATCTCAAATATTTCATCGACTAATTCCTTACTGGCCACTTTGGGATTGAAGAAGGTCAGCTCGGTCTTCTTCCGGATATATTCGTAATCCCCGCGTTTAGGATAGGTCTCCCCCATGCCATTTTCGAAAAGTCCGGAACTGCCGGTCAGTGTGATGGTCTTGACCCCCTGAGGGTGCTTCAGGGCATAAATCAGTCCGATATGTCCTCCCAGTGAATTGCCCAGCAAATGAACTTTTCCATATCCTTTGAATTCTATGAACCTGTGCAGGAATTTAGCGAGACCGATGACCGTGGTATCCAGTATGGACAGGTCAAACAGGGGAAGCATGGGAATCACCACCCGGTTATAGTGGCTGAAATAATCCAGCAGGTCCTGAAAATTACTCAGGGCACCGAATAATCCATGCAGCAGAATCAGCGGAGAACCATTACCTTCCTCGATGAACCTGAACCGGGATTCTGCCTTTAGCTCGTAATGCATTGGTATGGGAGGAAATTATGATTTACCCTGCTAAAATAATCAATTTAGGTAATGTAAAAAGGGCAAGGCTGGACTATTGGCAGGAAATAACATTTTGTCAAAAGGATAACCGGATCAGTCATTTTCCACTTCGCATTCATCCGGATAAATTATTGAGGCTGGTTTATTCCTATAATCCAAAAGATCCATTCAAGTAAATGGTGGGTTTGGATAGGACCAGGGAATAGCTTTATTCCACCTTCCAAAGGTTAATCGCAAAACCTGGCAGGCGCACGGTAAATTTATTTCCGTTGACCAGGGGATGCTGGCGGCCATAAAGCGATTGCAACCGATGGGGCCGGAACCTGCAATGCCCGCAATTCACACTGACTTCCTGACTTTCGCCAGACAGATTGATCACAACGATATCTTCCTGTTTGCCCCATGTCCTGATAAAGGAATATACGCTGTCGTTGTCATTGGGCAGGGGCTGATAACTCCCTTTCCAGAGGGCAGGCTGCGACTGCCTGATCCGGATAAGGTTATGATAAAAGGTCCAAAGAGACCCCGGTTTGTTTTTTTCCTCCTCCAGGGATATCCCGTCATTCGGGATCAGGTTGGTATGGTCCCACCAGGGTCCTGAGTTTTTATACCAGATGGCCATTCCCTTTCCTGTATCTGACTTATACCATTCAAAGGCTTCCCGTTTCGGTATATCATTGCCATCGGTATTACCGTATCTTTCAAAGCCTCCGAACATACCCAGTTCCTGACCGTAATATATGGAGGGTATTCCCCCGATTAGGAGGTTGAAAGCCCCGCCGATCTTTTCCTTGGGCAGGCTTTTACCAACTACAGAAGCAAACCTCGGCAGATCATGGTTCTCAATGAAAACGACTTGTTGTTTTCCGCGAGGGGTCATTTCCAGCGAAGTATCCGCCGCCGCTTCAATGGCAGCCTTGTTAAATGAAGCAATCGCCATCCGGAGCCGGAAATCGAATACCCGGTCCACCGAACCCCTGGATAAATATCCGAACCCGAAAGAATTCCAATTGGCTTGCTCGGCAAAGAATATGATTCCGGGGTTTACCTTTTTCACCGCCTGGATCAATGGGGTCCAGAATCTATGAAACAGATTGGTCAGAATTCCTTTCCCGTCCAGATTATCCATCATGTGATCGAGCCGGAAACCATCCACGCCATCGTCGAATTTACCGTCATGATTGGGGTCGGCCCAGTAACTGAACAACCTGATATTATAGGCAAGCACTTTTTTGCTGTACAGATTGACTGTGGCCACCCGGTGCACGCTGCCATCATAGGAATGGAGCTTGCCGATGTTATAGAGGGCAGGTTCCGGCCGGGTATGCGCGGAATCATCCCAGACCAAATAATGACTGTATTTGGATCCCGGGTTCCGATAAGCATCCCGGAACCACAGGTGTTTGCCGGTGACATACTGGGTTTCCATATCCATGTATATTTTCATGCCCCGGCGGTGAACTGCCCTGACCAACCGGATATAGTCGGACATGCTCCCCAGGGTGGGATCTATCTTTTCAAAGTTTTTCGCGAAATAATTATGGTAAAAATCCGATTCGTAGATTGGAACCATCAGGATGGCATTGACCCCCAGGGACTGCAGGTATCCGAGTTTTTCCCTCAGTCCGTTCAGGTCGCCGATTTGATCACCGTTACTGTCATAGAAGCTCCTTTCAAACACATGATAAATAATTTCTCCTCCATGGACAGTTGCAGGGGATTGACCCCGGCTGTTCCTGCAAAGGATAATGCAAAAACAAAATATAAGGGTACTGGACAGTCTGTAAGGCATATGATAGGTTTGTATGAGTTACCGGGATTTAACCGGACAGCAATTTAAAGGATTAATTTTTTCTGGCCAGATGCCGGAATATCCCATCCAGTTCACCCAGCAAATGCCGGAAATGGGGAATCCGGTCACCGATAAAAGAGATGACTGCAGGACCTACAGGTCTCAGATAGGCATAAACCCGGGATTGCAACTTCATCGCCAATGGAATCAGGTGGACCCGGTCCATGAGCCAGAGCAGGATGCTGAAAATGACCGTATAGATGGCCATATACAGGATGATGCCACAAATCCGGTTCAGCCAGCCCAGCATGGCCAGTTCCAGAAGCTTGGTCAGCAGTCTTGCTCCCAGATTAACCAGCAGGATGACTCCAATAAAAATTAGGATAAAAAAAACCAGGGGCCACCAGCTGCCGGTCAGGTGAAAATGCATCTGGCCGTAATGACAGAATACAGCGGAGAATTTCAGGGCGATCAGTAATCCGGCCAACAGGGATAATAGGGAAAATATCCCGATTATCAACCCATTGGAATAACCCTTGAACACCGCCCAAAGCATGAACACCACAAAAAGGATATCGATGACCATAATCCGGTTTTACCTGGAAAGGAGTTCTCTGGCCATAGCCGAAATAGCCTTACCATCTGCTGATGCCCCCAGTTTCTTGATGGCAGTAGCCATGACTTTGCCCAGATCAGCCGGTGAACTGGCCCCGGTTTCGATAATGACCTGTCTGACGGCTTCCCGGAGGGCATCAGTGCCTAGCTGTCCGGGAAGGAAACGGTTGATTACCGACAATTCCTCTTCTTCTTTTTTGGCGAGATCCTCCCGGTGCTGGGTGCGGAAGATTTCCAAAGATTCCTTTCTTTGTTTGGCCAGTTTTTGCAGCAACCTGGTTTCTTCTCCTTCCTTCAGCTCCCCGTTGCTTCCTTCTGCAGTCCGGGCTAACAGGATGGCAGCCTTGATTGCCCGCAGCCCCCGCAGTTCCGCTTCATCCCGGGCAAGCATGGCATTTCGGATGCCCTCGTTTATTTGCTGTTCAAGCGTCATCAGGTATGGTTTATGTCTATATCGCCTGAGTTTCTTTTTCTTTATCCCGGTACCTTTTCAGGAAATCCCGGGCAAATGATTTCATCTCGCGGGCCAGAACGGGTGATTGGGTGGCCTGATTAAAAGTATCAGCCATGGTCATCAGGGTCTGGTAAAAAAAATCAGCCATTTCATCCACCATCATATCCTTGGTCCAAAGGTCCAGACGCAGGGCAGATTTGTCTGCCCCGTCCCAGAAGGCCAGCAGCATGGCCTTGGCCTGGTGAATACTTTCCCGGCCTTCTTCAAACACTGTCCAGGAAATGGACAGGGGTATTTTCTGTTCATCCCGGGTTAACCGGATATCAATCCCATTTTCTGCCATGCCGGAAAATTTACTTCTTACATACAAAGATAGCAGGAATATTTTAGGACGCGGCGGTGCCGAGCAGGCATTCCCATAAATTTGAGGCTGCTTTTTCCCAGGTCCATCCTGCAGATCGTTCCAGGCCAGCGGTGATCAGCCTTCCCTTCAGCCTTTCGTCCCGGTATAGCATCCCCATTTTCTCTGCCATGTCCTTCGGATCCAGGGGATCGAAATAAAGCAGGGCATCTCCCCCGACTTCCCGGGGAGATCCTGTTGCGGATGCGGCAACGGGAACTCCGCATCTCATGGCTTGCGCCAGGGATATGGAATATCCTGCTGAAAAGGAAGGATAAACCAGGCAGTATGCGGCGCCGATCAATTGCTGCAGGGTCTCCAGGGGAGCATTTCCAGTCAAGATCACTTCTTCCCGGAAATGGAAACTGCGTAAAGCAGACAAAATTTCCCTCGATTTTCCATTGATTTCCCCGGCCAGAACCAGCCTCATATTGGACTGATGCTTTCTTTTCAATAGGGAAAAAGCTTTAAGCAGGCGGAGGATATTGGACTGCTTGGACAGTAGCCCCGCATAGATGAAATATTCCCGGCCTCCGGCGAACCGTTGTTTTACCGCTTCCCTTTCTTCCCAGTTCAGCTGCTTAAAGCCCTGACTTACCCCGGCTTGGATCACAGTGATTTTATTTTCCTGTATGCCGGTGGCAGCAATGATATGCTTTCCGGCGCTTCCGGAAACAGCCAGTATCCTTGTGGCCGATCGGGCAAATCGGACGTATTCCATGGACCCGGGTTTTGTTCCCGGGTCATGGGGATCAAACGATCCGGCCATGATCAGGCAACTCTTAACCCATGTTTTCCCGGGCATCCAGCCATCCGGAGAGAAGAATACGGATGCCTGAAGGTTCTTCAGCATAAGTGGAATCCTCCGCTCAAACCAAATTTTTCTCGCCAGGGGGAAATTGATCGCGGGCCGGATCAACACAGGGGTAATGTTTGGGCTGATCAGGAATCGCCGGTCAATCGGATGATCCGATAAAAAAAGGAATTCATCCCTGGGATGAACTGGGGCCAACCTGCTGAAAGTCTCCCAGGTAAACCAGGCGGTATCATCAAACTGATCCAGGATCAGGGACCTGGCATTTACTGCAATACGCATGTGAAAAATCCCGTTGAAAGCCGGGAAGTGCTGGAATCAATTGTTCAGAGGTTTCGGATTCACCCGGATATTGGTATTGGTTACCCAGGCAGGGTTAATTACTTGTTCATTGATTGCTTAGCTTCAATGCTGAGCGTGGCATGGGGTACCGCACGGAGACGGGCCTTATCAATGAGCTTGCCGGTTATCCTGCAAATCCCGTAAGTTTTGTTCTCTATCCGCATCAGGGCTTTTTCCAGGTGATCGATGAACTGAATCTGCCGGCTGGCCATCTGGTTCAGCTGTTCACGTTCCATGGTGCCACTTCCATCTTCCATGCTCATGTACTTGTTTTCTGTGTCATCTGTCCCGGCTTCATCTTTCCTGGTGATAAGCCCCTGG
Source organism: Chitinophagaceae bacterium (assembly GCA_035533815.1). GTDB lineage: Bacteria > Bacteroidota > Bacteroidia > Chitinophagales > Chitinophagaceae > JANWKA01. Next base: position 16,280 of record DATLTB010000079.1, on the reverse strand, counting down.
AGATAAACGAGCTCTTTTTTGGCAGTCTCCAGTTTTTTTAAAATCAGTTCCCTGAATTCCAAGAGCTCGGCATCACTGTACCGGTATACCGGTCCGGACTGCTGTTCCCGGTCAAGCAGGGATTTTGTAAATTCCGGTTGGTAAGTCAGCGATGATTTTTTAGGGGGAACGGTGATTTTCTTGATATTAATATTTTTCGCCATAGGCTGTTTCTGTCCGCTATGACTGGAAACAGGCATATTTTTTACTGGTTTTGCAATCGCTGCGGCAGGTTTGCTGGTCTCTTTTTTGGGTTGGTTTTTCACGGGTTTCTCAATGGGTTTAATTATTTTTTTAATATTGACCCTGGCAGCCGGTTTTTTATCAACCTTTGTCATTTTAGGTGTTCCGGAATTTTTCTGGGTTTGTTCCTTGACCGGTGATTTTTTCTCCGGGGATTTTGTTAAAATATTTTTTACAGGCAATTTTTTGACCACGGGCTTTACCGCGGTCTTTTTAATTCCCTGTTTAACGCCGGAAGATTTTTTAGCAACAGACTTTTTGACAGCAGGGGACTTGAAAGCAACCCGCTTTTTCATAGCAGCATGACGGGAAACCGCCTCATGGGAATTGTTTTTCTTTGCCTGGACTTTTTTTGTAGGTTTCGAAGCAACTTTCTTTTTGGTTGCCATGTGTTCAGCTTTTTTTAGTTACCAATACATTTAATTTCGTGTCACTGACTTCAATTTCAGCGCCTTGGGATAATCCCGGAACAAGTTCCAGAAAATCTGCCAAAATTTCCGTGCAAATATAATGCTTTAATTGGGGATTGCTCAGGATCCGCTCCAGCATTTCAGTAAATGTTATCTTTACATTAATGTGATCGCTAATGTTTAACCCACTGTCTTTTCGGATTTTTTGTAATCTGTTTACCAATTCCCGGGCAGATCCTTCTTCCAGGAGTTCTTTAGTTATCTGGATATCCAGGGCAACGGTTAATGGACCGCTGGATGCAACTGTCCATCCTGGAATGTCCTGAGTAGTAATTTCCAGTTCATTTACTGACAATTCCAGTTCTATACCCTCTATCCGGAGGGTAATTTGGCCGGATTGCTCCAAACGCGCTATGTCCAGCTGTTCAAGCTCAGCCAGGGCAGCCGAAACCTTTTTCATCAACGGACCCAGTTTTTTACCCAGGGCCTGGAAGTTGGGTTTAACTTTTTTGTAGATGAATTCCGAGCCTGCTGAAATATATTCTATGTTTTTTACATTTACTTCTGCACAAATCAGTCCTGAAACCTGTTCCACCTGGGCCCGGATCCCTGCATTCCAAAGGGGAATAAGGATTCGTTCTAGGGGTTGACGGACCTTAATATTTACTTTTTTACGCAGGGAAAGCACCAGGGAAGAAATGTCCTGGGCAAGCTGCATACGCTGTTCCAGCGGTAAATCCACTGCATTTTCTTCGGGTTGAGGAAATAAGCCGAGGTGTACGGATGCATATGATTTTTTCCCGGTTACCCCGTTCAGGCTGATGAATAACCAATCTGCAAAGAATGGGGAAATCGGGGCCATCAGGGCTGCTATCTTTTCCAGGCATTCATACAGGGTCTGGTAGGCGGATAACTTATCAGGACCATATTCGCCTTTCCAGAACCTCCGGCGGCTTAGCCTGACATACCAGTTGCTTAAATGGCTGTCCACAAAAACCTGAATGGCCCGGCCGGCCCGGGTAGGTTCGTAGTCATCCAGGCTTGCTGTGACCTCCCTGACCAGGGTATTGAGGGAAGATAATATCCAGCGGTCGATCTCAGGGCGTTGCCTGACGGGCAGGTATTCTTCCTGAAAGGAAAATCCGTCCAGGTTGGCATACATGGCAAAGAATGCATAAGTGTTGTAAAGGGTACCAAACAATTTACGTTGCACTTCCACAATCCCTTCCGCATCAAATTTCAGGCTGTCCCAGGGAGAAGCATTGGTGATCAGGTACCAGCGGGTAGCATCTGCGCCGTATTTTTCAATGGTGACGAAAGGATCCACGACATTGCCCAGCCTTTTACTCATTTTATTCCCGCTCCTGTCCAGGACAAGGCCGTTAGACACCACAGTCCGGTAAGCCAGACCGGGGTAACGGGTCTCCACCGACTGGACCCCATCTTTTTCCAGCTCTTCCTGAATATCTTCTTTCAATAACGCAGCCAGGGCGTGGAGGGTGTAGAACCAACCCCGGGTCTGATCCACCCCTTCACAGATAAAATCAGCGGGATAATTGGCTGCAAAAACATCCCGGTTTTCGAAAGGGAAATGCCACTGTGCATAGGGCATAGCCCCGGAATCAAACCAGACATCCACCAGGTCTGACACCCGGGACATGGGTTTTCCCAGGGGACTTACCAGGATAATGCGGTCTATATCAGGTTTATGCAGATCAGGTTCCCAGTTCCGGGAAACATCCGGCATCAGGCCTGCATCCAGGGATTTCTCCATTTCCACCTTTAGCTGCGCTACGGATCCGATGCAGATGGTTTCTGATTTATCCGCTGTCATCCATATAGGCAGCGGAGTACCCCAAAACCGGCTCCTGCTGAGGTTCCAGTCCACCATGTTCTCCAACCAATTGCCAAATCGTCCCTCGCCGGTACTTTTCGGTTTCCAGTTGATGGTTTGGTTGAGTGCAATCATCCGGTCCTTCAGGGCTGTGGTCCGGATGAACCAGGCATCAAGCGGATAATACAAAATAGGCTTATCAGTCCTCCAGCAATGAGGATAGCTATGGGTATATTTCTCAATCTTAAATGCCCTGTTTTCCTTTTTCAGCCTGACGGCGATATCAATATTCACATCCGCATAATCAGGATCATCTGTATAATTTTTGACATACCGGCCGCTGAATTCCCCCAGCCCTCCTACAAGCTTACCTGTCCGGTCCACCAGGGTAAGCATACCCAATCCATACTTCTGTCCAACTTTGAAATCATCTGCGCCGAAAGCCGGAGCCATATGTACGATACCGGTCCCTTCCTCTGTAGTAACGAAATCTCCAGGTACTACCTGGAAAGGATCACCCTCTATCCGATCCGGCTTATTGGCCGGGAAAGGCAATAGCTGTTCATACCGGCAACCCACCAGCTCTTCTCCGCGCATCTCCAGCAAATACTTCCAGGGAAGCTGTTTTTTTTTGACCAGGTTTTCAAACCCGTTCCGCAGTTCCGGATCCTGGTTTATCAGGGGCAGTCCATTGCCGTGTTCCAGCCAGTTCAGGATGTCATCATACAAGCGGGTATCCTCCCCACTGACCCAGGGGTCCACCTTCTCCGGAAAAAACTGGTGGACCAACTGGCTGGCCAGGATCACCGAACAGGGTGTACCGCTATAAGGATTAAAGGTCCTGATTAGCTGATAACTGATTTCAGGCCCCACAGCAAGCCCCAGGTTAGATGGGAGGGTCCATGGAGTGGTGGTCCAGGCCAGAAAAAAAACCTCTCCGGACCCTGCAGCGAGGAACAGGGATGCTGACTGTTCATTACGACAGGCTTTAAACATGGCTACACAGCTGGTATCCTTCACTTCCTTGTAAGTCCCAGGCTGATTCAGTTCATGGGAACTAAGTCCTGTTCCGGCAGCAGGTGAATAAGGTTGAATGCTCACACTCTCATATAGCAAACCCCGGTCATACAGTTTTTTCAGGCACCACCAGAGGGTTTCGATATAATCCCGTTGGAAGGTGATATACGGATGCTGCAGATCCACCCAGTACCCCATTTTCCTGGTGAGTTCCTCCCATTTGTCCTTATACCGGAGTACGGCATCCCGGCAATGTTGATTGAATTGGAGGACCGAGATCTTACCTGGTTTTCCAATGTCTTCCTTGCTGATCCGAAGTTCTTTTTCCACACCAAGTTCTACCGGAAGGCCATGAGTGTCCCAGCCCCCTTTTCGGAGGACAAGGTATCCTTTCATAGTCTTATAGCGGCATACCAGGTCCTTGAGTGTCCTGGATATGACATGATGAATACCTGGCATCCCATTCGCAGATGGAGGGCCTTCAAAAAATACGAATGGCGGGGCTCCCTTGCGGTTCTCCAGGCTCTTTTCAAATACCCCTGCTTTTTCCCAACCGGTTAAGATTTCCAGCTCAATTTCAGGTAAGTTCAGGCTTCCATATTCCCGGTAAGTCTTGGCCATATCACAACAGATTTCAGTAAAAACGGGCAAAATTACAAAAATTTAGTGCCTGGTCACGGGGAATAAAGGGTAAAATCAATGATCCGGGGTTTTTGGTTTGGTTTTTGTAATCAGGTAGGCGCAATCAGGATTATCCTGGGCGTCTAAAAAAATCAACCTATGAAAAAGAAAATGATCTTACTGGCGATCTCCTTGATTGCCGCTCTTCCAGGTATCAGCCAAACCAGATACCATAAGCGTTATCATCACCCGCTTGCCACTAAAGCTCCGGTAATCGTCATGCCGCCAGCTGCCGTGCAAACTGCGTTTACCCAGCATTTTGCTGATGTCACCGGGGAGAAATGGAATAAAATGGCTTCCGGTGGATGGATTGCAGCTTTCATGCAGGACAGCCTGAAAATGAATACCCAATTTGATTCTTCCGGTAACTGGATTGCTACCCATACCCTATATACAGCTGATAATATCCCGACGAACATTGCCGGTGATATAAAGGTCAAGTACCCCAATGTAGCTATTCTGGATGCCATCCGGGTGGAAAGGAACGATGTGGCAGCCTATTATATGGTGGATGTCAATGATCAGGGCACAACAATGTCTTTGCTGGCCAATGATCAGGGAATCGTGACCGAATAAACGCCAAAGTCAAAAAAATGCTGTTTCTGACAGCATTTTTTTTAGATTTGTATTTAGATGATTACCTAAATATCTAATTAATTAAATCATAGCGATTAACTTGAACAAAGCATTTAGGGCACTCAATGATCAGACAAGGAGGGATATCCTGGAATTGCTGAAGGATAGGGATCTGACAGCCGGAGATATTGCAGGGAATTTTTCATTCAGTAAGCCAACGATTTCCCATCATCTGGATCTGTTGAAACAGGCCGGATTGATCCTTAGTGTAAAAAAAGGGCAGTTCATTTTTTATTCCTTAAATACCACGGTGCTGGATGATATCATGTCCTGGATCCTATATATTGGCCATAAACCTAAAAAATAAACATATGAAAACATTTCAATTCAGAAAGGAAATCTGGCTTTGGCTCATCATGTTTCTTCCTGTTCTTGTTTTTCTCTTCGTGGATCATCGCCTTCCCCCCAGAATGGCCATCCATTTTGATTTCAGGGGCAGGCCAAACGGCTTTATGGCCCCTGGTCCTTTCATGCTCGAGATGGAAGGCATTGGGCTGGGTATTTACCTGCTGTTACTGTTCGTACCCCGGATCGATCCCAAAAAACAAAACTATGCGCTTTTCGCCAAGACTTTTTTCATTTTCCGGGCGACGATACTGCTGATAAATGCAGCAATTACCTGTCTGATCCTGATGATGGGGGTGGGAATGATTATCCATATTGACCGGATCACCATATTATTGATTTCCCTATTGTTCATGGTATTGGGTAACTATTTGTCCAATATCCGTCCGAACTGGTTTGTGGGTATCCGAACACCATGGACCCTGAGCAGCGAAAAGGTTTGGAAAAAAACCCATCAGCTTGGAGGCAGGACATTTTTTTTTGCAGGGCTTGTAGGATTTATCCTCAGCCTTTTCTTACCTAACCATGTGTTATTGTTGGCATTTCCGGTGCTGATCGGCGTTGCAGTCCTGACTCCAATTATCTTTTCCTATTTGTCTTACCGTAAGGAAGCAAATTCCGCTATCTCTGAAAATCAACAACCATGAAAATATTTTACCGCCTGCTCTGTGCAGGCCTTTGCCTGGCCCCTGCCCTGAGTTATTCTCAAAGCAGGGAAGATTCCCTGGCCCGGCATTTTCTGGACCTGAACCAGGCGGGTAATTTTGACCAGGCCGCCGCCATGTTCAACAGTAATCTGCGGGCAAAGGTTTCCCCGGATATGCTTAAGCAGGTTTGGATGCAATTGGACAGCCAGTTCGGGCCATACCTGGGAATCCTAAGCAATACTTCCAAGCATACCGATAGCCTGATCATCATCATGTCCAGCTGCCATTTTGAAAATGCCGACCTTACTTTAAGTTTCGCCTTCAACAAAGCAGATCAACTGGCCGGGTACCGGGTCACTGGCGTGAAACCCCTGAAGACAGGACTTCAGGAGGATTCTTCACGTTATCGGCAGGAACCCTCTACCCTTCATACAGTTTCTGGAAACATTTCAGGTACCCTCATGCTTCCTTCAGGTAAAAACAGGGTGCCTGTGGCCCTGATCATTGCCGGCTCGGGCCCCACAGATCGCGATGGCAATAACACGATGGGCGAAATTTCAGATTGCTATAAGCTGCTTGCTGAAGGACTTGCCGGAAACGGGATTGCCTCCCTTCGATATGACAAACGGGGGATTGGGGCAAGTGCATTGGCCATGACGGACGAGAAAAAACTTTCACTGAATGATTATATCTCAGATGCTGAGGGTTGGGTCAACCAGCTGAAACAGGATTCCCGGTTTACAGGGGTGGTGATCATCGGACACAGTGAAGGATCACTGATCGGCATGATGGCGGCGCACAAGTCCCCGGCGGAAGCGTTCATTTCCCTGTCCGGGCCCGGAATGGACTTGGAATCCATATTGCTCATTCAGCTGAAGGGACAGCTGAATGATACCCTATATAAAAAAGCTGCACATATCCTGCAATCGCTATCAAAAGGCAAGACAACCAAACAGGTCCCGGCAAGCTTATCCAGCCTGTTTAACCCTGAAGTACAGCCCTATCTCATTTCAGAAATCCGTTTGGATCCTGCAAAAGAAATTGCCAAACTTAAAATTCCGGTATTGATTGTTCAGGGGGATAACGACCTGCAAATAACCACGGGAGATGCCCGGCGTCTAGCGCAGGCAGATCCCCGCGCCACGCTGATCATCATGCACCACATGACCCATATGTTGAAGGATGCTGCTTCCACCAGGCAGGATAACCTTAAAACCTACTCGGATCCCAGCCTACCCCTTGATCCAGCCCTGATTCCGGATATTACGGAGTTTATCAGGGCAATCCATTAAAATACCTGCCCACCATTTATCTGGCTCCCGGCGGACAATGTGTTTCCAGGTAGGTGGTCAGCAACTGATACAGGTGCCTGGTAGTGCCAGCACCTTCGCTGATCCCATGGGTACGGTTGGGATATTCCATCATCCGGAATTGCTTTCCTGCTTTTACCAGGGCATTGATCAGGGCCTCCTGATTCTGATAATGCACATTATCATCCCCGCTGCCATGAATGATCAGCAGATTACCCTGCAATCCGGCTGCATAATTCACCGGGGAACCCTCCTGGTAATACTTCAGGTCTTTTGGGATCAGGCCCATATATCGTTCTTCATAAATATTATCATAAAAGAGCAGGTTTGATACCCCTGCGACAGCCATGCCGGTTTTATATATACCGGGATACTTGAACATGAGAGATTGGGTAGATGAACCACCGCCGCTCCAGCCCCAGACCGCAATACGGGAAGTATCCACCCATGGCCATTTCAGGATCTGTTCCGCGCCCATAGCCTGATCATGGACATTCAAAATACCGATATTGTGCACTATTGCTTTCCTCCATTGCCGGCCTTTGGGCGCCGGGGTTCCGCGGTTATCCATGGAAATGATCACATATCCGGTATCCGCCAATTTCTGGTACCAGGGATTTGGAGAGAACCGGTCTTTCACCGTACAGGCAGCAGGTTCACCATATACATAAAAGAGTACTGGATATTTTTTGGTTGAATCAAAATGAGCTGGTCGGATCATCCATCCGTCCATCGTCACTCCCTCAGATGTCGTAATCCTGAAGAAGGACATGGGATTGCGCAACATTAATTGCAACCTCGCTGAGGAAATCTTATATAAAGGTGCGGATTTCAGTATTTTTCCATCCCGTGGCCGGACCAATTCACTGATGGGAGGAGTATTGTGGTTGGAAAAAATATGGACTGCGTAAGTCCCTGATGGTGAAAAATGATAGGTATGGGTCCCTTTCTCCTCCTGCGGGGATATTCTGGTGGCATCTCCTTTGCCATCCAGTCGGGTTACATACAAGTATTGCCGGGTGGCATTTTCCGGGGAGGCGGTGAAATACAGCAGTCCGTCCTTTCGGTCAATCCCTGCCAGGTCTATGACATCATAATTACCCTTGGTCACCAGTCGTTCATTCGCACCATCCCTGTCCAGGCAGTATACATGCTTCCATCCGTCTTTTTCGGTGGTCCATAGGAACTGTTTCCCCCCATTTATCCAATCCCAACCCGGTCGGTCATATTGCCAGAAATAATTGATATCCACCCAGGCAGGATCTCCTTCCTCGTAAACCACCCGGGCTGCTGCCGTGCGGGTATCGACCAAATAAAGCCAGGTTGAATCCTGCCTGCGGTTGAACTGCTGTACCATTAATTCCCGGCTATTGTGAGCCCAGTCCATCCGGGGAAGGTAATGCTGAACAGGATCCCCCGGAATATGCATCCAGCGCGTATGGCCACTGGCCACATCAACTACACCGATTTTAACGGAGGAGGGATTGTACCCCACTTTGGGATATTGTACGGGAATGGTGAAAGAATAAATGGAATCGGTATTGTCTATCATCAAAAAGTCCCTGATACCGCTGGCATTCACCTGCCAATAGGCGATGGTTTTGCTATCTGGGCTCCAACGGAATCCATCCCTGCAGAAAAGCTCTTCTTCATAGGCCCAGTCAAAGGTTCCGTTGATGATCGTTGCCGTTCCATCAGTGGTCAACTGCCTGATCCTGCCGTCAGAAAGGGTTTCCACATAAATATTATGACCGCTTACAAAGGCCGCCATGGTACCATCGGGAGAAATTTTGGCAAATTGAAGCGAAGATGGGGGCAGTGTATTACCGAGCTTTATCAATTTCCCAGATTCCCGGTCAAAGACCCAGAAATCACCGCGTGTGTGTGCGCGCCATACTCTTTTTGAATTTGTAAAGATCAGCAAGAGGTTGAACCGGGGATACCAGGTGTAATTTTCCACATTCAACGGATAACTGCTGCCGGCAGGTGAGAGTTGCCGGGAATCGGCCAGCACGGTTCTCTTCAGTTCATCTGCAGGGTCATATTGTGTAATCTGGTAGCCAGAGTCTGTCTTCTCCAGGCAGGTAAAATCGTCACCTTCCATTTCCCAATGTATTCCCCTCAGGCTGGTCAGCTCAGGTGAATAGGGCCGGTCAAACTGAAGACTCTGGGCTGACCAGGCATGGTGAAGGGGCTGAGCGGTAATAACCTGGGAAAAAAGGCAGGAATCCATACCAAATAGCCAAACAAGGCATATTATTTTCATTTGAATTCGCATAAGGAATTGAGTTTAAAGAGGGAAAGCAACCATAAAAGTCGAGAAAAATTCAGGAAATTCAAATTGCGCGGACAGGTTGGGGACGGCGGAAGATCAGGAATTCACGGAAGAGCCTTATTTCAGGAGCAATTCACAGGGTTTCAGGCCGGTATGTTTGCGAAAAGCAGTGCTGAAATGGGATATGCAGGAATATCCCAGCATTCCGGCGGTTTCTGAAACGGAAAATCCCTTTTCATACAATAGCCAACGGGCTTTCTCCATCCTTTCCTTTTGAAAATAATCATATATAGTAGTACCGAATATTTCCTTAAATCCTTTTTTAAGGTAACATTCATTAATGGCCACTTTTCGGGAAAGTTCGCGTATGGTGATAGGATTTTCCAGGTTCTGCACCAGGATATCCCTGGCCCTGATTATTTTTTCTCGGTCACCGGGATTAGCCAGGAAACGGCAGGTGAATACTTCTTCCTTTTCCTGGGCCATACAGTCTGCACTGCAAAGCAGAAGTTCCATCAATTTGGTTTGCAGAAAAATCTGCTGAAGCATGCCTTCATAGGAATGATGAAGTATCTGTTCCAGGGTAAGCCTTGTTTTCCCACAAAAGCTAAGCGTCTTTATAGAAGTACTGCCTGATGCGGTATCAAACAGGCTGATCAATGATTGGAGTCTCCCTGTTTGGAAAGAAGTAAAGAATGCTTCATGGAAAGTAATGGTAAATACTTCCAGGGATCTTTGCCGGGAAATACAGGGTTCCTGTTTTTTAACACAAAACCCGCTTTTGCACCGAGGATCCGAACAATACCGATTGCCTGCAAGGCAGTAATACAGGATCATTTTGGCTGCCCCTGTTTTCCCCTCCGGTTCATATACCGCCACGGCTACATCTTCAATCGGGAATACAAGGTTATAAGCATATTGTTGCACCCGCAGTTCCGTATGTCCGGATACGGAGATAGCATCATCTTTTACCAAAGCCAGATCACCCCATAACGCAGGCTCCCTGAATGCCAGGGTCAATATGTTGAACGATTCATTCAAAGCAAGCTGATATGCTGCAAATATACGTAAACCATGGCAAGGGGGGGGATATACATAAACCCATGGTAAATTTACCCTGGACAAACTCCATTTATGCCCTATTTTAACTCCATCAGGCAATAGTTCATTTCAGCTGGTTAAATCATAAAATATTATCAGGATTTAGGTTGATTTATAGGCATAAAATCGTTAGTTTTGCAGACAGTAAATATTAGCTTCAAAGTAAGAAAATCAGTTATTTATGGGTGAAGATCTGGTGGTCTTGGAAAGCCGCAAAAATGTATATGACGAAGGCAGTATTCAGGTCCTGGAAGGCCTTGAAGCGGTGCGTCTGAGACCAGCTATGTATATCGGGGATATCGGGGTCAAAGGCCTGCACCATCTGGTCTATGAAGTTGTGGATAATTCCATTGACGAAGCATTAGCGGGTTATTGCAGCCATATCTCGGTGATCATCCATCCGGATAATTCAATTACGGTTACCGATGATGGCAGAGGTATTCCGACTGGCATTCTTCCCAAGGAAAAACGGTCCGCACTGGAAGTTGTCATGACGGTGTTACATGCGGGAGGCAAATTCGATAAAAACACTTATAAGGTATCCGGAGGCCTGCATGGTGTAGGTGTCAGTTGCGTCAATGGACTATCTGAAATATTACACGTTAAGGTAATGCGGGAAGGGAAGATATTTGAACAGGAATATTCCCGGGGTATACCTCTTTATCCGGTGAGAGAAACTGGAACCGGACATACCACCGGCACCATAGTGCATTTCCGGCCAGACAGCAGTATTTTCCAGGAAACGGTATTCAACCGGGATATCCTGGCATCCAGGCTAAGGGAACTGGCTTACCTGAACCGCCTGGTCAGCATCACAATGACCGATGAAAGGGAAACCGATGAGCAAGGAGGATTTATCTTTGAAAAATTTTATTCTGAAGGAGGCATTAGTGAATTTGTCACTATGCTGGACAACAGCGGGCGCAGAACAGCCCTTATTCCTTCACCCATTTATATTGAGACCCTGGACGAAGGAAGCAATATATCAGTAGAGGTTGCCATCCTATACAACGATTCCTTCAATGAACACCTGTTTTCCTATGTAAACAACATCAATACCATTGAAGGGGGTACCCATGTAGCCGGATTTCGCAGGGCAATAACCCGGGTATTCAAATCCTATGGGGATAAAAACAAGCTTTTTGAAAAAATGAAGATCGAAGTGAGCGGGGATGATTTCCGGGAAGGGTTGAGCGCTATTATATCCGTGAAAGTTCCCGAGCCGCAGTTCGAGGGACAGACAAAGACCAAGCTGGGTAACTCGGATGTGATGGGTGTTGTGGACAGTTCAGTAGGTAGCGTATTGGAAGCCTACCTGGAAGAGAACCCGAAGTCTGCCAAGATGATCATCAGCAAGGTAGTTCTTGCGGCTCAAGCCCGTCATGCTGCCCGTAAGGCAAGGGAGTTGGTGCAGCGAAAAAGCGTACTGACTGGAAGTGGGTTACCAGGCAAGTTGGCAGACTGCTCGGATAATGATCCCGGAAAATGTGAACTCTACCTTGTGGAAGGGGATTCTGCCGGTGGAACAGCCAAACAGGGAAGGAACCGGGCGTTCCAGGCCATTTTACCTTTGAGGGGCAAGATACTGAATGTCGAAAAGGCCATGGAACATAAGATTTATGAAAATGAAGAGATCAAGAATATGTTCACTGCACTTGGAGTGACGATTGGCACTGAAGAAGATGACAAGGCGCTGAATCTAGCCAAGTTGCGTTACCACAAACTGATCATCATGACGGATGCCGATGTGGACGGCAGTCATATAGCCACATTGATCCTAACTTTTATTTTCCGATATATGACAGCATTGGTTGAACAAGGCTATGTGTATATTGCCCAGCCACCGCTATACCTGCTAAAGAAAGGAAAGGAGCAGATGTATGCCTGGAATGAAGAACAACGGAAAGCCGCGATAGAAAAACTTTCTGCAGGAGGTAAAGAGGAAAGTGTGGTCATTCAGCGGTATAAAGGACTTGGTGAAATGAATGCCGAACAATTATGGGAAACTACTATGAATCCGGCCAACCGCACCCTGAAACTGGTCACCATTGACAGTGCAGCAGAAGCGGATCGCATTTTCTCCATGTTGATGGGAGACGAAGTACCACCCCGCAGGGAATTTATCGAAAAGCATGCGCGATATGCCAGAATTGATGCCTGAGAATTAAGTCAGGGTATCCTGGTTAATTAAGTGCCCTTCCTCAAATCAGCTTGATTCTCAAGTTTCATGGCAGTTTTAGGGAACAACAGGAGGTATTTTCTGGTTCCGGCCTGTTATCGGATTATTGTTTCAATCGTTATCATAATCGCTAGCTCTCACTTGGTAAGGGCACAAAGCAATAACCCCTATATTATTAACGGCAATGCTTCCCAGATCAATTGCAATTGCTATACTTTAACAACTGATGATTACAATATGCATGGTTCTGTCTGGAATAAGAACCTGATCAATCTGGATAGCTCCTTTAATTTTTATTTCAATGTATTTTTGGGGTGCAATTATTCCAATGGCGCAGATGGCATAGCATTTGTCCTGCAGCCAATCAGCACGGAGATTGGGGCCAGTGGAGGGGGGCTGGGATATGAGGGGATAAGTCCATCAGTGGATATACAGCTTGATACTTATGAGAATTTCGAAGACAATGACCCTTCATACGATCATATTGCTATTGAAAAGAATGGCAATGTAGTCCATGGAGATAGTAATGAATTGGCAAGTCCTGTCCAGGCTCTTGCCGACAGTGAGGACATCAAAGATTGCCGGTGGCATGTCATGGAGATCAGCTGGGATGCCGTGAATCATATCTTGGAGGCGTATATTGACGGATCTCCAAGGGTCCATGTCCAATACGATATGGTTAACCAGATATTTGGCGGCAATCCCACTGTTTATTGGGGATTTACAGCATCTACAGGAGGATCCCGGGATCTTCAGGAATTCTGTACTTCACTTAATGCCATTTTTGTAGTGGATTCCAGCCAGAAGCGCTGTCTAGGTTCGCTGGTAAATTTCAGGGATAGTTCCACTTCATTTGGCAGTATAGTAAAATGGTACTGGAATTTTGGAGACGGTTCCTCTGATTCCATTGGCACCCCGCCCCCTCATTATTATCCCATTGCAGGAACTTACCATGTACAGTTGGCCATTGAGGGTAATAATGGCTGCGAATCCGACACATTCAGTCAACAGGTGGTTATCGGCACCTATCCCAATGCAGCGTTTGGATTAATAGCACCTTTCTGTACCCAAAGGCCATTGCAGCTTACCGATGAGTCTACCAACCAGGTGGGACAGATTAACCAATGGGACTGGATGGTGGACGGCAAGCAGGTTTTCAATCAGCAGAACCCGGTCCTGAATTTTGATTCAGCAGGCAACCATGAGGTAACACTTTCCGTGAATACTGCCGAACTTTGTCCATCAGATACAATTACAAAATATATTTCGCTATATACCACACCGGTTTTATCGCTGTCGGCCCATGATACCTGTGTGAATGACGGTGTGCCATTTTCTGCAATAGATCTAACTGATACAACTCCTATTAAATCCTGGTACTGGAATTTTGGAGATGGTCAGTATGATACTGGTGAAAACTTAATACATGCATATCAGGAAGGCGGCGTTTATCTGGCTAGTGTTTTTGGAGTGAGTGGATATGGCTGTAATTCTGATACTATTTCAGACAGCATCCATATCCAGTCCCTGCACGCATTTGCCGGTGATGATACAATTATTTCCCGGGGCCAACTACTACCTCTCCGTGGGTCAGGGGGTACATTTTATTCCTGGTCTCCGGCTAACTGGCTGAGTAATCCACAAATTGCTGAACCGGTTGCATCACCTCCTCAAAATGTAACTTATTTACTCACTGTTACCTCTCCACAGGGATGTCAGGATACAGCTTCAATAAGAATTAAAGTATACAAAGGACCCACTTTTTATGTTCCGACAGCCTTCACACCAAATGGAGATGGGATTAATGACATTTTTCGGCCTATCCCAGTAGGGATCCGTCGGATAATCTTTTTTCGGGTTTATGACAGATGGGGAAAGGAAATGTTTTATACCAATCAGTACATGCAAGGTTGGAACGGGAAGTTCAACGGTCAAAATGCGGACATGGGGGCTTATGTCTGGGAGGTTCAGGGTGTGGATTACCAGGGAAAGATATTGAATCAGAAGGGAGTGGTTAACTTACTCAGGTAACCATTATTATTCCTGAGATATTTTAAATTTACATTTGCAAAAAATTGAGGCCATGATAGGCATTAAACAAATTATCACTATAACTTTTACCCTTTTTGCAGTGATTGATGTGTTAGGGTCAGTACCTGTCCTAATCTCCCTGAAAGAAAAGATGGGCGAGATACAATCTGGTAAAGCTACCCTGGCTTCAGGGTTCCTTATGGTTTTGTTCCTTTTCGTAGGACAACCTTTTCTATCTCTGATGGGAGTTGATATTCATTCCTTTGCAGTAGCTGGATCTATTGTGATCTTTGTACTTGGGTTGGAAATGATCCTGGGTATAGAATTCTTTAAAAATGAAAAAGGGTTGCCTGCTGGAAGCGCCAGTGTGGTGCCAATTGCTTTTCCTTTGATCGCCGGATCAGGAACGCTGACGACAATTATGTCGCTTAAAGCGGATTTTGACAAAAACAATATTCTGATTGGCATTCTAATCAACCTGATCATAGTTTATTTGGTATTACGCTCCCTAAAATGGATTGAAAAAATCCTCGGAAAAGCGGGGTTAATTGTAGTGCGGAAATTCTTCGGAGTAATTTTAATTGCTATTGCAGTAAAAATATTCAAAAGTAACTTAACTGCATGAGCAAAATTTAAAGTCAACCAAATCAGGTAACTTTACATTTCTCCAAGTAATGCATAATATTGGAGAATTTATTGGTCCCGTAGTACAACGGATAGTACGCAGGTCTCCGGAACCTGACATTCCAGTTCGATTCTGGACGGGACTACCTCTCAAACCACACTCAAAGCCTTACCTAGACCGGTTTTCCGCTTCCAGCCTCCATTTTAGCCGATTTGATATAACCGATACAGTACGCTATATTTGATACATTATAGCTTTTCACTTTACAATTACTTTACAGACAAACTTTACAATCATGCCCACCCTGAACGTGATCCTCAAAAAGCATTACCAGAAAAAGGATGGCACTTATCCGGTAGTTTTTCAACTGATCATTAAAGAAAGACCCAAATATTTTTACTCCGGATATTCGGTAAAGTCAAATCAATTCAAGCCTGGTTTATCAGGATGGATCATCAAGCATCCGGATGCCGAACTCATCAATCGCAACCTGGAAATGAAAAGAAGTTCTGTCATGGGTAACCTCCTCGATGCCCAGGCCGGTAAGTTTCCCATGGACCATAAAGCGATATTTACCGGAAGCTCTAATGCCGGGCTCACGATTGATGGAATAATTGCAGAAAGAGCCACTATTTACGAGGATCGGGGCAGTACCTGGTATATGCAGCTCTCCACCGTCAGGGATGAAATACGGGCCTTCTGGGGCCCAAATAAGGCGGTTTCTGCAATAAGCGTGCAGATGGCCCATGAATACCAGAATTACCTTCGGGAAAAGGGCAATGGCCCCAATACGATCGCAAAGAAGATCAAGACGCTTCGGGGCCTGGTAAGCCAGAAGATCGCTGCCGGCGAATACCAGGGCCTGAATCCATTTGCCCTGGTGAAGACATCATCTGTGCCGGTAAAG
>DATLTB010000078.1:0-18413 GCA_035533815.1 Chitinophagaceae bacterium | reverse complement strand
TGGTTTATCCCCCAGCCCGTAAAAACATTCCCCTTGTTGTATCTGTTTGCTGCAATACACAATCTTTCCGCCCTTGATGAGGTAATATTGCCAGTGAAATCCCATTTCATCCTGGTTTATGACCTGCCCTTCCCGATTCGTTATGGTAATGCGGAGGTTATCCCGGTTCACAAAAACCCGGATGACATCGGTGAATATTTCCAGCGTTTCCTCATGTTCCCGGAAATCAAATGAAATGATCGATTCCCGCAGATCGGGTACTGTCGCATAGGAAAAGTCCCGCTGGAACTTACCATCAGCAGCATACCTGAAACGAATCACTTTATCAGAAATCACCCTGATTTCCAGAATGGTCTCTGAAGTATAGAAGTAAAAAAAATTACCTTCCCGGGTCCAGCGCCTGATTGCATCAGGAAAATATTTTACTGAATATTTACTGGTAGGCGCAGCAGGTTGCATAAGCTTCACAAATTGTACTTTTTACACAATGGCGACAAAAATAGGACGAAATCCGGATTTGCAAAATCCAGGGATCATTTACTTCGAGTCAGCAACCCATCTGGCAATGCTGCCATGATTGCCTGCAAGCAGGATGGTCCGATGGTTTCCAAGGGATTTTGCCACATTAAAACCCACATCACTCAGGTGTTTCCAGCTATCTCCCCCATCCCTGGAAATATCCGTCCCTGTGGGACCCGTTGCAATCAGTATCCTGCTGGTCAGGTAGGCCACTGCGGACCGGTACCCGTAAGGATTGGTCCTGGGCTTTCTCCAGGTCCTGCCTCCGTCAGCGGTCAGCAAAGCATTGTCCAATCGAACCCGGTCTGACTGGTAATCCCCTCCCACAACAATGCCCTGCTTCTGGTCATAAAAAGCCATGGAAAAAATTCCAGTTGTTGGTTTTCCCTGAATGATCTTACAGGGGAAGGCCTTCCAGTTTTTCCCTCCATCCTGCGAACAAAAAACCCGGGAAACCACGCCTCCGGTCGCCAACCATAGTTTCCTGTGCGGTCCATGTATCAGGGTGGTATTACTGGCTGCGAAAGAGGCTTCTCCTGAGTCGGCGACTGGTAGCCCTGCTGCCGGCAAAGGTCTCCATTTTTCCCCCCCGTCCCGGGTTACCAGCAGGAAAAATTTCCCGTTTACCGGATCACTTACTGCAATACCCTGATGCGCATTCCAGAAAGTCATCCCGTCGAAGAAAATACCAGGTAAAGCACTGGCAAATACCTGTTCCCAACGGTACCCGCCATCTCTGGTAAGTAGTATTTTGGCAGGATCCCCTGCATTGATGATGATGGCCTTCCGGCTATTGAAGGCTTTCAGACAGCGATAATCCTGGTTTCCGGCACCGGGCACAAGATGCCACCGCCAATGCAAACCGGCATCTCCGGAATTGCCAACCATTCCTCCGCTGCCGCTTACCCAGATCAGTTTATCATTCACTACTGAAACTGCCCTGATGCTGGTGTTGGTTCCTGTGGTTAACCATTGCAAGGAATCAAGGGGCTTCCGGAGCTGTGCCAGACCTGTCTGAAGACAGAGGATGGCCATGGTAAACATGGCCATCCTGGACTTTCCGCTTTTCCCTGGTATTCGTTTAGGCATGGTCAAAATATGGTTTTTTCCAGCAAACCGGGTCTTTCCTCCCAAATTTTCAGGATCATCTCCCCGAAAAGGGTATTAGCCCAGGCAAACCATTTGCGGGTGAATTTAGCCGGGTGATCAGGATCGAAGGATTCATGCATGAAGCCAGTACCTGCATGGGTGAGTTTGAGCATCCTCAGACAGTTACAGATTTCAGCCTCTTCCCTGCTAGTCATGGCCCTGATGATGATACTCATGGGCCAAACCATATGCTGCAAGGTATGCGGACTTCCGCTCCCTTCCGCATAATGACCTTGGAAAAAATACGGATTCAGCCGGCTGAAAATAAATTGTCTGGTGTGGAGATATACCGGGTCATCTTCACGGGTGCACTGAAGATAAGGAAGGGCCAACAAACTGGGCACATTACTGTCATCCATGAATAACCGGTTACCGAATCCATCCACTTCATAGGGAAACATTGAACCGAATTCACCGTGAACCGACATCCCATAAATTTTCAAGGCTGCCTCCACTTGTGCAGCCAGGTCCAGGCAGCTTTTAGCAAATACCTGATCTTTGGAAATCTGCAGGCTCATTTCAGCCAGCTGTCGCAAAGAGATGACCGCAAATAAGTTGGATGGTATCAGGAATGGGAATATGGTGGCATCATCTGAAGGCCGGAAGACGGATACGATCAAACCCACAGGCTTGATGGGATTTCCATATCCGTCTCCGGGAACCGTATCCGTAGACCAGGAAGTCACCCTGCCGAACCGGTAAGGCCCATGATCTTTCATTCGCTGCTGCTGGATAAACGTATTCAGGATAAGGGCCATGGCATCCCGCCAGGACTGATCAAATGGCGAGGTATCCCCGGTTAAAGTCCAGTATTTAAAAGCCAGCCTGATCGGATAACAAAGCGAATCCAGTTCCCATTTACGTTCATGGATCCCTGGCTTCATCACGGTCAGGTCCTTGTCCCAGGGACTACCGGTAGGGCCTTCGTTGAATGCATTGGCATAGGGATCAATCAGTATGCAGGCAATCTGGCGGTTGATCACGCCAGCAATAAGGGTCTGCAGGGTCGGGTCATCCTTCATTAACGGCAGGTAAGGCCATACCTGGGCGCTGCTGTCCCTTAGCCACATGGCATGGATGTCCCCGGTAATGACAAAAGTATCCGCCCTGCCTTTTTTCATGGTAAAGTATACCGTAGTATCCAGGGTATTGGGAAAACAATTCCCAAACATCCAGGCAATTTCAGGATCCCGGATCACCCGGACCATGCGGGAAATCAAGGATTCCACTGCCGGGCTGCTGAACCGGCGCATACTGGCCGGAGTGCGGACTACGGGAAAGGATGAGGATCCCATCCAGGGGTACTTGGAATGCAGTATTGCTGCTGTCCCCAGCAAGCCGGATTGTTTAAGGAAAGTGCGTCTGACGGACATGAAATCCTTTTTTTTCTTAAATATATATAAACAGCCCCATCCTTCCGGTAAATATTGCCTGCCTGCAAAACTTCCTGCCCACAGATCCCCCCAAAGTTTTATTTTTGCCGGATTGAAATGCTAAAGGATTTAGTATCCTGGCCATCCCCTATGGACAACAAAGATTTGTTTGCCGCATATACTGAAGCATCCATCACTACCCTGGATTGGCGGGAACATATCCGCCTGCGACCGGGTATGTATGTCGGAAAACTTGGGGATGGGTCCAGCCCTGATGATGGCATTTATGTCATGCTCAAGGAAGTGATTGATAACGCCGTGGACGAATATACCATGGGGTTTGGTCGCCAGATCGAAATTACGGTAACCGGTCACACGGTGACCGTGCGGGATTTTGGACGGGGTATCCCCCTGGGAAAGGTAGTAGAAGCGGTATCAAAAATCAACACTGGGGCCAAATATGATAGCAAGGTCTTCAGCAAATCGGTGGGGCTGAACGGGGTGGGGACCAAAGCAGTAAATGCCCTGTCTGCTTCTTTCCGTGTGGAGTCCATCCGGGAAGGACGGACTAAGGTGGCTGAGTTTGAAACAGGTAACCTGAAAAAAGAACACCGGGAAACATCCACCAGGGAAGCGGGTGGTACTATGGTCACCTTTATCCCGGATCCGGCTATCTTTCGCCATTATCATTTTATTCCGGAATTTCTGGAGATCCAGATCAAGAACTATTGCTACCTGAACGCAGGAATGGCCATCCTGCTCAATGGACATAAATACCAATCCAAAAACGGTCTGCTGGATCTGTTACGCAGTAAAGTCAATGAGGAGGAAGAAGCCTGTTACCCGATCATTCACCTGAAAGGTCCAGATTTGGAACTGGCAGTCACGCACACCCATGAATACGGAGAGGATTACTATTCTTTTGTAAATGGTCAGTTCACTACCCAGGGAGGCACTCATCTGGCTGCATTCAAGGAATCCTATGTGAAAACCATCCGGGATTTTTATAAAAAAGATTATGATGCAGCCGATATCCGGGGTTCCATATGCGCTGCAATATCCATTCGGGTCCAGGAACCGGTCTTTGAATCCCAGACCAAGACCCGGTTAGGTTCCCAAAGTATATCTGAAGGTGGACCTTCGGTGAAAAATTTCATCGGGGAATTCCTGAGCCGGGAACTGGATAATTACCTGCATAAAAATCCTGTTGTTTCCGAAGCCTTAAAAAAACGTATTGAACAGAATGAACGGGAACGGAAAGATCTAGCCGGCATCAAAAAACTTGCCGGTGAAAGAGCCAAAAAAGCTAATCTGCATAATCGAAAGCTCCGGGATTGCCGAATTCACCTCAACGAGGTCCCGGAAGGTAGGTTGAATGAAGAAACGGAATCCAAGCGGATGGAAACCACCATTTTTATCACAGAAGGGGATTCCGCCAGCGGATCAATCACCAAATCCAGGAATGTGGAAACGCAGGCCGTGTTCAGCCTGCGCGGCAAACCCCTCAACTGCTACGGCCTTTCCAAAAAAATAGTATATGAGAATGAAGAGTTCAATCTGCTGCAGCATGCCCTGAATATAGAAGATGGCCTGGACGGCATCCGCTACAAGAAAGTGGTCATTGCAACCGATGCGGATGTGGATGGAATGCATATCCGGCTACTGTTGCTGACCTTTTTTCTGCAGTTTTTCCCGGACCTGGTAAAAAAGGACTTTGTCTATATCCTGGAGACACCCCTGTTCCGGGTCAGGAACAAAACAGAGACCATTTACTGTTATTCGGAGGAAGAAAAAAAGGCCGCCGTGCTGAAGCTAAGCAGTAAGCCGGAAATCACCCGTTTCAAGGGCCTGGGGGAGATTTCCCCCGAAGAGTTCGGTAATTTTATCGGAGATCAGATCCGGCTGGTGCCCATTATCATGAACAACCTGGATATGCCGGTACCTAAGCTGCTTGAATATTACATGGGCAAAAACACCATGGAAAGGCAGGAGTTCATTATTGGTAACCTGAAATATGAAAAAGACCTGGCTGAAACCGGCATATAAATCCTTGTCTCATGGAAAAATTGATCCATATTCTTTTCGAGCCAGCCGGTGAAGAAAACCTGCTTGCTGCCATTGGACTGGATGATATCTTAGCTGGCGAAACGGCTGTTTTTACCGATGATCTGTCGGCGGGCCCCTTAAGGGAGGATCCCGGGAATGGTCCCCGGGCCGCAGACCGGGCAGGATGGAACCGCATGCTAGGTCTGAACCCATCCGTGACAAATGAACTCCTGTCGGAGGAAGTTTTGCACAAAATGAATGATGACCCCGGGCTGGAAGCCTGGATCTGGGCAGCTCCGAACCCCAGGGATCTCTGCGGTTATTACCATTTGGCCGGGATGTTGGGGCCATTCCCCGGCAGGACCCATATCATTTACCTGAACAATCTGCCCTTTATCAATGAAAAAAAAAGTGTTTTCTATCCCATAAACCTCTCCCAGATCCCGCCCCGGGAATTCCTGAAAGCCCGGGCACTGGCCACTGAAATCAGTACGGCCGGATTTGAGGCCATCAGCACGGAATGGCAAAAACAGGTGCAGGAAAATGCCATGCTGCGTACCCTGGAAGGATCAAAAGGGCTTTTATCCCTGGATGCCTCCGCATATGATACTGCCCTGCTTACCCATTGTAGCCTGAACTTCCAAAAAGCCCTTCGCATCGCAGGGCATGCCCGGGACAGGTCGTTGCCATTTGCCTCTATCCCCTTCCTGCTCTGGAGGATCCGGGAACTGTCTGCCGCAGGTATCCTGGAATCAGTTACACCCGATCACCCAAACGAATGGCAGGTGCGCCTGTGGAGTACGGTTTCCGAACAGTCCAATCAGGCCCGAATCAATCAGGGCCCCTAAAACAGATCACCATGAGCGAAAAACCCCATTTGCCGTTGGGTGATCCCCTGTATGTCCAACAGCCCCTGAGCGGGATGTACCGGGATTTTTTCCTGGACTATGCATCATATGTAATCCTGGAAAGGGCTATACCGGCGGCTGAGGACGGGCTCAAGCCCGTCCAGCGCCGTATCCTGCATGCCATGTACGAAATGAACGATGGGCGGTTCAATAAAGTAGCCAATATCATCGGACAATCCATGCAGTTCCATCCTCATGGAGATGCCTCCATCGGGGAAGCCCTGGTGCTGATGGGCCAAAAGGAACTGCTCCTGGAAACCCAGGGCAACTGGGGGGACCTGCGCACCGGGGACGAAGCTGCCGCTGCCCGGTATATTGAGGCCCGGTTATCCGGATTTGCCCTCGACGTGGTATTCAATCCCAAGACCACGTCCTGGCAGCTCAGTTATGATGGCCGCAAAAATGAACCGCTAACCCTGCCTGTGAAGTTTCCCCTCTTGCTGGCTCAGGGGGCCGATGGCATAGCGGTGGGCCTCTCCACCAAAATACTGCCGCATAATTTCCGGGAGCTCATAGAAGCCTCCATCAAGTGCCTGCAGGGTAAGAAATTTGAGCTCTTTCCTGATTTTCCCACAGGAGGGATGTGTGATATCAGCGGGTACAATGAAGGCCGCAGGGGAAGCAGGATAAGGGTAAGAGCAAGGATTGAAGAATTGGATAAAAAGACCCTGGTCATCCGGGATGTACCCTTCGGGATAACTACCCTTCAGCTGATGGATTCCATTGTAAAAGCCAGTGAGAACGGGAAGATCCGCATTAAAAAAGTAGTGGATAACACCGCAAAGGAAGTAGAGATACAGGTACAGCTTGCACCGGGAATATCCCCGGATATCACCACCGATGCCCTCTATGCCTTTACAGACTGCGAAGTATCCCTGAGCCCCAATGCCTGTGTGATCATGGAGGACAAACCCCGGTTTGTCGGGGTGAATGATTTGCTACACCACGCTGCAGACCATACCCGGGAGCTGCTTAATCAAGAATTGAAGATCTATCTCAAGGAGCTGGAAGAGGACTGGCATTACAGTTCCCTGGAGAAAATTTTCATAGAAAAGCGGATATACCGTCGCATCGAGGACGCTGAGACCTGGCAGGAGGTCCTGGATGAGATTGACCGGGGATTGCATCCTTACAAAGTGAAGCTCAAAAGGGAGGTTGTTCCGGATGATCTGGTCAAACTAACTGAGATCAGGATCAAACGGATATCCAGGTTCGATAGTAAAAAAGCCGATGAACATATTGCAGAAATTGAGGAAAAGATCAGTCAGATGTCCCATCATCTCAGCCACCTGACTGAATATACTATTGATTATTTTGAAAAACTTTTGAAAAAATATGGAAAAGGCCGGGAGCGGCGCACCCAGATCCGTAATTTCGAGACTATTCAAGCCAGTGCTGTGGCCATGGCCAATACCCGGTTATATGTCAACAAGATCGAAGGATTTGTAGGCACCAGCCTGAAAAAAGATGAGTTTGCCTTTGAATGTTCCGATCTCGATCAGGTGATCATCATCCGGCGGGATGGGAAAATGATGGTCACCCGGGTATCTGAAAAAGCATTTGTAGGAAAGGATATCATCCACCTGGATATTTTCCGTAAAAATGATGAAAGGACAACTTACAACCTGATCTACTCAGATACCGGTACGGGCATTAGTTATGCCAAGCGTTTCCAGGTTACGGGGGTAACCATGGACCGGGAATATCCCCTGGGAAAAGGAGAGAAATGCCGGGTCCATTATCTCACTGCAAATCCCAATGGCGAAGCAGAACGGGTAACGGTTAACCTGCATCCTTCCTCTTCTGCCCGCAAAAAAATATTAGACTTTGATTTTTCCGAGTTGGAAATCCGTTCCCGAAGCTCTACGGGAAATCAACTGACCAGGTTCCCGGTCAAATCTGTCAAACTGAAAGAAAAGGGATCCTCCACATTATCGGGTATTCAGATTTGGTTCGACTCCGAGGTAGGCCGGTTGAATACCGAGGGCCGGGGTGCCAGCCTGGGAAGTTTCCACCTGGATGACCGCATCATTGCCTTCTACCGGGATGGTTCCTATGAACTCACCGGATATGAACTCACCAACCGTTATGAATCAGCAGGGGTCCTTCAGATTGGAAAATTTGATCCAAAGCTGATCGTGAGCGCAGTATATTTCGATGGGGAGAAAAAGCAATATAATGTCAAAAGGTTCCGGATCGAGACCCTAACCCTCAATAATAAGTTCCCCTTCATCCGGGAAGATATAGCCAGCCGGCTGGTCCTGGTCACTATCCAGCCAAACCCGGTGATCAGGCTGGTCACGGGTAAAAAAAGATCGGATGCCAAAAAACAGGTCATTCACCTGGGAAAATTCGTGGAGGTAATGGGATGGAAAGCCATCGGTAACCGCCTTTGCGGAAACGACCTGCAAAATATAGAACTGGTTTCCCCGACCACCCAGGCCCCTGGCAATACGCAGGGAGAATTATTTTGAGCCGAAACCCTGTTTGTCAATTTATAAAAGTAGTTTAGGTGAAATTCGAAGGACATGCTTTTCCATTTATCCGGCCTGATCAGGATCCTGCCACTCATCGTCGTTGGCAGCTGCATGGACCGGGAGGGGGAATGCGGCATATGGGTACCCTCAGACGGGTAAACAGGACTTCAACACAGGGCTGGGGATCCAATTCCTGTGGAAAGAACCATCCATCTATAAATTTGACCTTTAAGCCATCCTATGCGCAATATCCTGGAATCCATCCATCAGTTTAACAGGGACCGCCTCCGGGATATCCTGCCCCTGAAATATGCCGCCATGGGGCAAAACCCGTTCCGTTTCCTGAGGGGGACCTGCCATCTGTTCTATGAGGATTTCAGTCAGAAGGCACAGATCCCGGATGAGCGCAGGGTGTGGATTTGCGGTGACCTGCACCTGGAAAATTTTGGGACCTATAAAGGAGATAACCGCCTGGTTTATTTTGATCTCAATGATTTTGATGAAGCGGTCCTGGCGCCTCCCTCCTGGGAACTGGCCAGACTGCTTTGCAGTATCCATGTGGCCATGCATACCATGGGCCTGCCTGCGCGGGAAGGAGACCAGCTCGCCCGGCGATGCCTCCAACAATACACCAATGTTTTACAGGAAGGAAAGGCCCTGGTCAGTGAGGCAGCCACCTCCCATGGCCTGCTAAAATACTTTATCCGCCAGGTAACCCGGCGCACCCAAAAGAGTTTCATTAAAAGCCATACCAGGCCGGGAAAACACCCTGCTCATCTCCTTTGTGATGGGGAAAAGGCTTTTAGTTTGCCGGCAAACCGTAAAAAGGAGATCGCTTCCCTGATCGAAAACTGGTCAAAAAATCAAACTAAGTCCCATAAATCTTACCGCATCCTGGATGTAGCCCAACGGATTGCAGGCACTGGCAGCCTGGGCCTGGAACGCTATATCCTGCTGGCTGAAATCAAGGGTTCTGCGGAGAAAATCAATCTGCTAGACCTCAAGGAAGCGGTCAGTTCTTCGCTCACCCCTTACCTTACCCTTCATCAACCCCAGTGGAAGAACCAGGCAGGGCGGGTGGTATCCATACAAAAAAGGGTTCAGCATGTTTCTCCTGCCTTGATTACAGTCATCCCTCATCTGAATAGATCCTTTGTCCTCAGGGAACTGCAGCCTACAGCCGATAAGATGGATTTGGCGCTTTGCCGGGGTAAGGAAAACAAACTGGCCGGGATCATGGATACCATGGCCATCATGACCGCATCCGGTCAGCTCCGCAGCGGTGGCCAGCAAGGTTCTTCCACCACCGATGAGTTGAAATCATTTGGAGCGAATAAAACCTGGCAAACCGAAATCCTGAAATATGCGAAATCTTACTCCGGACAGGTATTGAAAGATTATGCCCGTTATCTGACCGCGCTTAAAAAAGGTTTTTTCAGCGAAAATAAAAATGGATCTACCTGAATTCAGGAGGCAACGGGGGTTTTTTTGGCTAAGAGATGACGAACCAGCGCCCAGCTTCCAAACAAGAGGGTGCAAAAAAACAAATCCCCTGCAATCGTATTGCCTAGGAAGGGTATGGCCAGCAGATAGGTATTCAACAGGCCCTGCGGATTAGGGGTATAAGGGGCCACCCCCCCTGCAAACAACCATACTCCAAAATTAGACAGGGTAAAGAACAGGATGGATGCGCCCAGGGAAGCTAGTACCACATTGCGGGTATTGATCCGGTGAATCCGGGTACCTATGTAAACGATCAGGAGGAAAGCAGCATAGTTCAGCAACTGGCTCCAACCGTAAAATCCCTTGATCGGGGTGAACAATGCGAGGCAGAGGTCCGAGCTAAGCAGTACTGCCAACAGCAATACATAAGCCTGGCGCTTGTTTTTCATCTGGAACCCTCCGAATAAGCCAATGGCGCCGATCGGTGCGAAATTCCAGAGATGTATATAATTAGTGAACAGCCGGCCCAGGGTGGCTAAAATAATCAACCCTGCCAGCAGGAGGTACTTTTGCACTTGATTTGAGCGAGTCATGGGGAAGAATTAATAACCTATCGGAACCCGAAATTTAGGTTCCGGGACAAAGGTATACAAACTATCTGATTTTGAAAACCTGGGCCAGTTCCCGTTCCTGGTTGGATGCTCCCGGATCAGGGAACGGCAGCCTGGAAAATCAGGGATTCCTGCTGCCCGGTAATCTCATATTCTTCCCCGCAAAAAGCGATCATGGCCTGACCTTTATGCAGGTCCAGTTTCCCTGAACCTTGTACAAGGACTGATCCTGAAATCACCACCAGGATATCGGCGGAGGTCGAAAGATGACGATACTTTTCCTTGTTTTGCAGGTGAATGCGGCTAAGGACAAAATCCGGCACGGGGCAGGTATACTTTTTTTCCACACTCCCTGAAATGGAATCTCCTGTAAGGATTTGCGGAATAGTTTCCGTAAAACGGACATGCCTGAGCAGTTCAGGCACATCCACATATTTGGTGGTCAATCCTCCCCGGAGTACATTATCTGAATTGGCCATCAGTTCCATATTCCGGCCCTCCAGGTAAGCATGGGGCACCCCCGCTCCCTGAAATATTCCTTCCCCAGGCATCAGGTGTACCAGGTTAAAAAAGTAAATGGAAAGCATACCCCGGTCAGGATGTTCCGGACTGCAGATCCCCTCTGCCAGGGCACGGGCGCACCAATATGCCGGATCTTCGGGATGAAGCCGGCCTTCCCTGTATGCAGGAACGATCCGGGCAATCAGGGGATCCAGCAGCTTTTTTAAAGCTGTTTCCTCCCATTCCATGACCATTTTATACAATCCGAAATACCCCTCCCGGGTAAACATCCCTTCCAGTATCCGCAGTTCCGGCACTTCCCGGATTACCCGAATGAGTTGCTCTTCCGGTAAAAAGCCATGCAGCAGCCAGAATTCCGTAAGAGCCACCATCACCTCTGGCTTGTGATTGGTATCCTTATAATTGCGGTTTGCGGCCTCGAGCGGAATGCCCAGGGCATTCTCCCGCTCAAACCCTTTTTTAGCTTCCTGCCGGCTGGGATGCACCTGGATGGATAACATTTCTCTTACGTCCAGCACTTTGAACAGGTAAGGGAGTCCTCCGAAAATTTCCTGAACAGGACGGCCCAGTATTTCAGGCTGTTGCCCGATGAACTGGTCCAGCAGCTGGATGGCTCCGTCCGGCAGGATGATCTCAGCAGGACCCCGGTCATGGGCACCCAGCCAATATTCCGCAAAGGGCTGATGAAGTTTATTCTCCAGGCCCAGCAATTGGGGGATATACTCATACCCTCCCCAGCCATAGTGTTGAATGGTGCCATTAAGCCGGAATAAGCGGGGCATTTGGGCTGTCATTTGGATATCACACTCCGGTATAATTCTGCGGGGTGATCTGTTTCAGTTCTTTTTTCAGGCTAGCCTTGATCTTCAGGCTTTCAATAAATTCATGCATGATTTTCCGGGTGACCGGGACATCTCCCCTGGTCAGCTCTTTCAATGCTTCATATGGCCGGGGATAGCTTTCCCTGCGAAGGATCGTTTGAATGGCTTCGCTGACCACCGCCCAGTTATTTTCCA
The DNA here is from genome assembly GCA_035533815.1 of Chitinophagaceae bacterium. Lineage (GTDB taxonomy): Bacteria > Bacteroidota > Bacteroidia > Chitinophagales > Chitinophagaceae > JANWKA01. The sequence goes on along the minus strand of DATLTB010000078.1, from coordinate 6,349 downwards.
GGTCTTCCGCTATTTTCGACTTGTTGAGGATCAGTTTATCCAGACCTTTATTCAGGGAACGGAATGCCAGTATCGTATGGGCAAAGGGAACTCCGATATTGCGCAGGACGGTGGAATCCGTCAGGTCCCTTTGCAACCTGGACACCGGCAGTTTGGATGAGAGGTATTCAAACAGGGCATTGGCCACACCCAGGTTGCCTTCTGCATTCTCAAAGTCTATCGGATTAATCTTATGCGGCATGGCCGAAGAGCCCACCTCTTGCTTATTGATTTTTTGCCGGAAATAATCCATGCTCACGTAAGCCCACATATCTCGGCACAGGTCTATCAAAATGGAATTGATCCGTTTCAGGGTATCGAACTGGGCGCACAGGTTGTCATAGGGTTCAATCTGTGTGGTATATTGAACTCTTTGCAACCCCAGGATTTCATTGACAAAATGATCGGCCAGTTCGGGCCAGTTCCTTTTCGGGAAAGCGGCATGATGTGCATTGAAATTCCCGGTGGCTCCTCCGAATTTAGCGGAATAGGGTATCGTTCCGAGCAACCTGAGTTGGCCTTCCAGCCGGCCGGTAAAAACCCGAATCTCCTTCCCCAGCTTGGTAGGAGAAGCAGGTTGACCATGGGTCCGGGCCAGCATGGCAATATCTTCCCATTGTCCGGCCAGGTTTTTCAGGGTGTCCCCGAGATTCCCGACTGCGGGTAAGTAAAGATCATGGATGGCTTCCTTCCAAAGTAGGGGAATGGCCGTATTGTTGATATCCTGTGAGGTCAGTCCGAAATGTACCCATTCGGATTTTTTATCCAGCCCCCTGGATTCCAGCATTTCCTTGAGCAGGTATTCCACAGCCTTAACATCATGGTTGGTGATCCGTTCCCGGTCCTTCACCTGCTGGGCCTCTTCCAGGGTAAAGCGCCAGTAAATATCCCGGAGGGCTTTTTTTTGCCTGGCCGGAAGAGGGAAAAACCCTGCTGAGCCCAGGAAAATAAAATACTCAATTTCTACCCGGATCCGGTATCGGATCAAGGCATATTCTGAAAAATATGCGGCCAGTTCACCGGTCTGGCTTCGGTACCTGCCGTCAACAGGGGAAATGGCAGTCAGGGCTTGCAATTCCATGGATTAACATTAAGTGGGTGAACCGGTCTTCTTTGATCCCTTATATTTGCAATCCCAAAATTAATCAAATTGCCAGAACGGAAAATAAAAGTCGCAGCGGTCAGTTACCTGAACACCAAACCCCTGCTGTTTGGATTAAAAACACACCGGGTAATGCGTGCTATGGAGTTAACCGAAGATTATCCGTCAAAAATTGCCAGGCAACTGATCCAGGATGAAGTGGATCTTGCCCTGGTTCCGGTAGCCATCATACCCCGAATGAAGGACTATCACATTATCGGGGATTACTGCATCGGTTCCGACGGACCTGTGGCCTCCGTGGCCCTGTTCAGTGAAACTCCGGTTTCATCCATTGCCCGTATCTACCTGGATTACCAGAGCATGAGCTCGGTGGCCCTGCTGAAGATCCTGCTGGGCAGCTACTGGAAAATTCATCCCCTGCTTTCCGGGACCACCGGAGAATTCACGGACCTGATCAGGGGAAAGGATGCCGGACTCATGATCGGTGACCGCGCCCTGGCCCAACGCTTACAGTCTACCTATATCTTTGATCTTGGGGAAGCCTGGAAGGATTTTACCGGCCTTCCCTTCGTCTATGCTGCCTGGATTTCCAATAAAATATTACCTGATGATTTCATCAGGGATTTTAATGAAGCCTGTGCCATTGGTATCGCCAATATACCCGGGGTAATCCGCGAAAATCCTTCCCCTTTAATAGACCTGAACCTCTATTACACCCGCCATATCAGCTTTTCGCTGACTCCGGAAAAAAGGAAGGGGTTGGCCCTTTTCCTGACGAAACTTGCGGAGATGGGCTGAACGGGAATCCGGCGTTTCTGTCTACCTAACGTGAAGAATGATATCAGGTGATTTTCTTCCCCTGCCTGCAGGCAGCGGCTCGAGAAGAAATCCATCACTACCCATGTTGCATGATCTTTCAGGCTGAAACATTTTGCTGAATAAAACTATTTATTTAAATTTATCATAATCTTTTGATTATCCTGATTGAAGTAAGGATATTTCCGGCTTAAACTAGGTCAGGCTCTTGCATTTGCCGCTGCAATTTCTTGGATCAAAGGGGCAGGCTGTGAATATCCAGGTATGGTATCAGGAGTATTTCCTGGAAGGTATATGATTTAATGCATAAAAAAGAAGTGGTTCTCCTTCCCGTGGCCAGATCACGGGGTTTCCGAACCGAAAAGTTATGAAAATAGGTATTCTGGGCAGCGGGATGGTCGGCCAGACCATTGGAAGCGCCCTTATCCGGGCAGGGCATGAAATCAGGATCGGCACCGGGCATCCCGAAAAAGCCGATCTCGTGAAATGGGCGCAGGAGAACCGGTCGGCTGCTTCCATTTCCACGTTTGCCCAAACAGCTGCCTTCGGGGAAATCTGTTTCCTGTGTACCAACTGGGCAGGAACGGAAAATGCCCTGAAACTTGCCGGAGCAGCCCAGTTCACGGATAAGCTGGTCTTAGATGTCACCAATCCCCTTAAAAACATGGCTCCTGATGCACAAGGCAGGCTCTCCTTTCACACCGCACCAGGAATTTCGGGCGGACTCCAGGTACAAAAATGGCTGCCCCATGCCAAAGTGGTCAAGGCACTCAACAGCATAGGTTTCATGTACATGGACCACCCTTATTTTGAAGAGGGTAATCCCACTATGTTCATTGCCGGAAATGATGAAACTGCAAAAAAAAGCGCAGCACATCTTTTACATCAACTGGGATGGGAAGATGTCCAGGATATCGGAAATATTGATATGAGTGACAGCCTGGAAGAACTTTGCAGGATCTGGTGTGCAATTGGCTTTCGCACAGGTAGCTGGACACATGCTTTCCGGCTGGTCAGAAAATAACATGGTGTGCTGGAGCCTGGATTAATGGGGTTAAATATTTTACGGGATGCCCTTCCCCTGATGCTTTAATTGATCCCGAAATCAGCAGTAATCAACCTGGTCCAGGGACTGGTTGTTCCCCAGTGAAAATAAGGGGAAGCACTATTTCCCCCGGGAATCATTTTTTAACCTTTGTCGTCAAAGCAACAATCCATCTGGTGGTTTAGGGGGTCCATATTCATTTTCTGGAAATAAAGAGGCAATGGTTAGCGCCAGTCTGCTTCTGCCAGACCGCAAAATGACCCTGCAATAAAGATTGATTTACATTACCGCATGATCAGTAGTTTCATGATTTCCGAGGCTCGCAGGGAATTGGTCATCCTGATGAAGTAGTAGCCGTTTGACAAGGCAGGAGGTAAATTCAACTGGATGACCGCATTTTCAAAAATGGTCACATTGGCTTGCTGGTAAACCACCTGACCTGACACATTGAGCAACTGCACGGTAATCTGATCATCGCCGCCGATAAATGCAGCATCACTGATATATACTTCATATGTAGCGGGATTGGGATACAATTCAGGCCCGGCGGTCACCAGCGGCAAGGGTGGTGTATAGACCAGACTTACGCTGTCCACCACAGAAGTGCCATCCAAAGTATCATTATGCGCAGTATATGCTATCCCGGCATAAATGGAGGTGTTCATGGCGATGGTTACCGAATCGATGGCGGTCCATATCTGTCCGTCCGGGGATACATAACCGGTGAATGTATTTCCTTCCCTGATGATCCTCACCCAATAAGGCATGGGAATGTTGGCGTTATTGACACTGTAACTGGCGCCCAGGTCAGCGATCCGGTCCTGAAATGCCGCTCCGTTGCCAGGGGTGACCGCCATCATGGTATTCGGTGATCCGTCATCCAGGGTCGAGCGGAACATCAATCCGCATTTTGCCCAGGGATCCGTATAATCCATGTATTTCACCTGGGCTGTGATCATTCCGGATGAAGAATCAAAAGGCTGGTAAACAAAATGGAAGGCATCCTGATTGTTCCAGATATCATTTCCGGAGGCATGTAGGGTAAAAACCCCCTGTTGATCACAGACATCCCCGGTCCTTCCGACCTGACCGATATCCATGCTGACCCAGGGGGAGGGAAGCATTTCTGCACAACCTTCCACGGGTGGGGGATGGAGTCCATACACATCCAGCTGATCGGAAAAAGTGGCCAGGTAAACTTTGCCATTGGCAATGGTGGGACAGACAAATTTGGCAAAATTACCCACATGATCCCTGCCTGGATTCATATTGCTGTTCCAAAGTTCATGGGTGATATTATCCGCATCAAATGCCTGGAGGATCCCTGGTACAACCCCATGGTTGGCATCCCCAATATAGGGATGGACCGCCCAGAGGATCCCCGTTCCCCCCTGCACTCCGTCGGATGTAACGGCCAGCATAGCGCCCGGCATCCCCTGGGGAAGCGTCGTGCTCCCGGTGATCACGCTGTCCAGGTTAAACAGGCCCAGCGCCCGGTTAAACGGGAATTGCTTCAACAGGCCATCCTCCGCCCAGGCATAAACATATTCCCGGTCAGCGCTGTCCCGGAAATATACCGGTGAACCATGGATATGCTTATCGTAATCAGGGCTTTCTGCATTGACGTCCAGCATCTGCAATACATTGGCATTATTCGGCTGGATTCCCTGCATGCTATCCATCCCGATCAGGTAGAGGTAGCTTTGTTTGCTGCCTGAAAGAGATAACCGGGTTCCTGGGATCAGCAGCACCCCATCACAGCCGTAATCCAGGTCATTGGCATCCAGATAGCTGTAATTATCCGGTGTGAAAAAATCCTTCACTTGGAGATGACCGGAATTAACCGAAAGTTTGATCAGGCTTTCGCTGCGGTCCCCGGCTGCACTGGCATTGCCTGCCAATCCTTCCGTGCCGTTACCGGTAGACAGGTAAATATATCCGCTATCATCTACCGCTGGTGCCTGTCCGCTCATCCATATTCCCCCCAGGGATCCATTCGGGGTGACATTATAGGTATATTTCTGTTGAAGTGAAGTCCCGTCATACCCGATCACCCAGCCATGGTAGTCCCCCCAGTCACAATGGGAAGCCCAGGAAATATATACCACCCCATGATACAATAACAGCCCCGGCCGCTGGTTTTCCACCTGGGCATCAAAGCTGATCGTTCCCCCGTTGCTTCCCGATCCTGTACCAGGTACTGTGGCCTGAATCAGGACCGGGCTTCCGGGTTTTTCAGCTCCGGTGGTATAATCCAGGGCATGCAGGTACTGTACGAAGCCGTATCCATTCATTCCCACGCTCCTGGCCACCACATAAAGTGTGCGGGAAATGGTATCAATGGCCGGGGTCCCCACGATCCCGAAATTGCCGCTGAAATCCTCATAGTTTCCTCCGCAGGCCTGGGTCATATCCGTATTGCGCGGGGGACGGTCCCCGCTAAGGGTCAGGTTGCTCTTCCAATAAGGATCACTTTTGGAAGGATCATCCGCATCAAAGGCATAAACCGTATTATTGACGGTAGCCACCAAAACAATATTATGCATACCCCCTCCGATCTGGACGCCAGAAATCACCAGCGGCTGAGCATAGATCTGGTCGTCCACTTGCCTGGAAAATACCATGCCGAAGCTATCCACGGCCACATTATCCTGGTTAAGGATGGATTCAGCCGGATTCCACCCGGTCCGTTCCAGGTCATTATGCTGCATCAGCACATCCACCTGGGCCATGCAGGTCATGCTGCAAAATAGGGTATATGCCAGGAATCCGGTAATCCAGCTGTGTTTCCGTAACAACAAAATATATTATATATTTAAAAAAATAAAAAGACGGCCTAAAGATACTATTAGATAGCCCATTTATTCATTTTCCAAGTGGATGCTTCCTTTAATTTCTGGCCTCTTTCTTTGGGTTTGTCAACAAACGCAATGGATAATAACTGAAACCGAACCTACCGGATAGGGTACCCTGTACCGGTACATTCAAATTCCCTTAACTTAGGCCAATTTTTACAAAAATGGCCCTTAAACGGAAGGCTGCATTAGGCTTCATTTTAATTACCCTGCTGATCGATGTATTAGGGCTCGGTATCATCATCCCCGTGGTTCCCAGCCTGATTACCGAACTGACTGGAGGTACCCTGGCTCAGGCAGCCAAATATGCCGGCTGGCTGATGTTTGTGTATTCCATCGCCCAGTTCCTGTTTGCCCCTTTGCTGGGGAGTCTGAGCGATCGCTTTGGCAGGAGGCCCATCCTGTTGATTTCCCTGTTCGGTCTGGGCATCGACTATCTTTTCCTCACATATGCCCCCTCCATTGGCTGGCTCTTCGTCGGAAGGACGATCT
>DATLTB010000077.1:0-19627 GCA_035533815.1 Chitinophagaceae bacterium | reverse complement strand
TTCAACCCGGTATAGGAAAGTAGTGTTCATGGGCATCGTGTTTGCTGCAATTGCACAACTCACGGGTATCAATATTATCTTTTATTATGCTCCCGCGATACTTGAAAAGACACATGTGCATATCAGTATACTTCTACAGACCATGCTTACGGGGATAGTGAATCTGGTCTTTACCTTATTCGCTTTTTTGTTGATTGATCGCCTGGGAAGGAAAAAGCTGTTGCTCGGAGGTTCGGCTGTAATGGGACTGAGTTTGCTGACCATTGGCTGGTTGTTCCATATCAATCAGCTGGCTAATTATCTGCTTTTAAGCTTAATCTTTCTGTATATCGCTGCTTTTGCCTGCACCTGGGGCGCTGTTCTATGGGTATATGTGGCTGAAATATTTCCAAACAGGATAAGGGGCACAGCTACTTCCATTGCTGTATTTGGAAACTGGACAGCCAACTCTTTGGTGAGTTTAAGTTTTCTTCCCATGCTCAATGGACTGGGAGGGGCAGGAACCTTTTGGATCTATGGGGCAATAAACCTGTTGATGATCATTTTTGTCAGCAAGTACGTTTTTGAAACCCGGGGAGTTCCCCTGGAGGAAGTGGAAAAATTATATGTTCCCTGAATGTTGATGAAACAAAAATTGTTTAACCGGGGTATTGGACTTGGATTATTGTATATCCTGCTTGCCAGTTGCCAAGGTAAAAAATCCATTCAGGTCGTTCCGCACAGCGGACACAACTACAAATGGGCATTGATGCCCTTTGTCAAATCAGACCCGTCAAATCCGGTCCTTGGACCTGGTCCAGGTACTTTCTGGGATCCGGTAAGCGGAAAAATAATCCGCTGGGAATCCAAGGATGTGTTCAATCCAGCAGCTGTGGTGATGCATGATAGCATTTACCTGGTATACAGGGCCCAGGATAGCTTGGGCAAGCCAGCCGGAACATCGCGCCTGGGTCTGGCCATAAGCGGTGACGGTCTGCATTTTGTCCGGAGGGCCAGGCCAGTGCTGTATCCCGAACGGGACAGCATGTTAACTTACGAATGGGAAGGGGGGGTTGAAGACCCGAGGATAGTGGAAAGTCCGGATAGTTCCTATATACTTACTTATACCGCTTATGATGGAAAAACAGCCAGGCTTTGCGAAGCCATTTCCCATGACCTGGTCCATTGGAAAAAGCTAGGGCTGGTATTTGGAAGTGCCGGCGGTGGAAAATTCCGGAATCTATGGAGTAAGTCAGGGGCCATTGTGGCACAATTGGAAAAAGGGCATGTGATAGCTAAAAAGATCAGGGGGAAGTATTGGATGTACTGGGGAGATTCCCGGATTTTCATGGCTACTTCTGCAGATCTGGTCCATTGGGAGCCTTTGGAAAATGGAGGACATTTACAATCGCTTTTTGGTCCCAGGAAAGGTTATTTTGACAGCCGACTGGTGGAAAGCGGCCCTTTTGCTTTATGGACGGGTTCAGGGATAGTATTAATATACAATGGGATGAATGATTCCCGCAGTGGGGATTCAACACTGGCCTCCGGGACCTATTCAGGAGGACAGGTGCTGATCGACAGCCAAGATCCCACCCGGGTTCTTGCGAGATTGCCATATAATTTCATCCGACCGGATAAACCGTATGAGCTGAAGGGCCAGGTTAACCGGGTTTGTTTCCTGGAAGGCCTTGCATGGTTTAAAGGGAAATGGTTCCTCTATTATGGAACGGCAGATTCCAAAATAGCTGTAGCGGTTTTTTCCCCTGGAAGAAGGATCAGCCCTTCACCCGTTCCCTGAAAAATGCCAAAGTGGCTTTATATGCATCGGTTGTGGCCGATTCATCATGATGGGGATTACTGGGATTGGCAAAGGCATGGTCCGCATTATATCGTTTCACAATCAGGGTTTTATGGGCTGCTGCCATATTGGTGACAAACTGGTTGACCACCGTGGGATTGATCCAAGCATCCTTGTTGGCAAAAATGCCTAAAACATCGGCATGAAGGGTCTTTAGCCGATCCACATCTTTTTCAGGCATTCCATAGTACATGACACATCCTCCAGCCTGGGATCCAGCCATCAGGGTAGCCTGAAGGGACCATCCACCTCCGAAACACCATCCAATGGTATAGATTCGCGCATCCTTCCCAGCATACTTTAGCGCTCCAGAAATAATTGCCCTGGCCCTGATGTCCTTTACGGCCTGCATGTATTTTCCGGCCATTTCGGGTGTCGTAGCCACCTTGCCGTCATACAAATCAAGGGCAAGGACATTGATATGGCCAATATCCATTCCCAGTTTTTGGGCCATCTGCCTGATATAATCGTTGAGACCCCAATATTCATGGAATACCAGCAGGTAATTATGTGTGGGATGTGCAGCTTTAATGAAATAACCACCCCCTGTTCGACCGTCCGGAGTGGGAAATCGGATTTCCTTGCCGGTTTTATGTGCCAATATAAAAGGAAGTGGAACGGCATGAGCGAAAAGGAATTCTTTATTGCCGCCGAGCATAGCAAAGGCTGTCGTGGCGCTTGGCCCTGGCTTATTGCAACAGATCATGGACTGGGCTTCTCCCACAAAAGCATGGATGGAAAGCAGGAGGGAAAGGATATATTTCATAGAAAAGTAATTTTGATTAGTTAGTTGGTCAAAAATAATCAATTTGATTCGAGGAATCATTAAGATGTAGATTAGCAGGGTAAAAGGTTAATCGGATCCAATCCTTAACTTTAATCCCTTGAATTCAAATTATGGACCCCCATTTATCCCTATCGTTTGATAATACTGAAATTGCCTTTGCGCGTAAATCGGACCTGGAATTAAAAAGAGAAGAGCGTTTGTTCACCATGATGAACAATAAAGGATTGGTCTTTCTCGGTTCGACATTAGCCCAAATTGCCCTGAAACTTCATCTGCCGGTCAGAGGGATCATCAAAAGGACTGTTTTTGAACAGTTTTGCGGGGGCGAAAACCTTGAAGGGGCTGGCGAAACTTCCAAGCTTCTGGATAAATCAGGCATCAGGGTGATCTTGGATTATGGGGTGGAATCGAAACTTGGCGAAATAAATTATGACCATAACCATCAGGAGTTTATCCGGGTGATCCGATTTGCTTCCCAACACCCGAATATTCCATTTATAAGTTTAAAGGTTACAGGATTTGCCCGTTTCCAGCTATTGGAAAAGCGACATGCCGGAATACCGTTAACTCCGGAAGAAGAACAGGAATTTGCCAGAGTAAGAGAACGGATATTGGACATTTGTCAGTTTGCAGCAAGATCCGGGATTGGAGTGCACATTGACGCAGAAGAATCCTGGATTCAGCAGCCTGTGGATGAACTAACAGTAGAAATGATGGAACGGTTCAATCAGGAGAAAGTGGTTGTATACAATACCTTTCAACTTTACCTAAAGGATAGACTCGATTACCTGAAACACTATTTAGCGGATTCGGAAAAACAAGGATACCTCCCTGGAATTAAACTTGTCCGGGGTGCTTATTTGGAAAAGGAAAGAAAACGAGCTGTAGACAAGCATTATCCTTCACCGGTTCAAATGGATAAATTGTCCACGGACCGTGATTATGATGAGGCGCTCATTTATTGCCTGGAACGGCTGGGAAGGCTTTCTCTTTTCGTGGCTACACATAATGAAAAAAGCTGCTTGCTGGCTTCAACCTGGATGACCAACCGGCAGATCCGTACTGATCATCCACAGGTATATTTTTCCCAGCTATATGGAATGAGCGATCATATTTCCTACAACCTTGCCAATGCCGGGTTCAGGGTATCCAAATACCTGCCATTTGGTCCTCTTGAAGAAGTCATGCCCTACCTGATCAGGCGAGCTGAGGAAAATACTGCAATTAGGGGCCAGATAAGCCGGGAACTGGGTTTGATTCGTAGTGAAAGGCGTCGTAGAAAAAAATAGCTCAATTAAATATTTACAGGACAAATCATCCTCTTCACCATAATTATAAAATATTTAAATTCAGGAATAATGACCAGATTATCCGTCAATATCAACAAGTTCGCCACCTTGCGAAATGCGCGCGGAGGTAATATTCCTGATATTCTAAAAGTGGCAAAAGATTGCGAACGTTTTGGGGCCGAAGGCATTACAGTTCATCCCCGGCCTGATCAGCGCCATATCCGGTATCAGGATGTTATCGATTTGAAACAGGTGGTTACCACCGAATTTAATATCGAAGGGTATCCTTCAGCTGATTTTTTGGCCTTGGTCTTGAAGGTTAAACCTGATCAGTGCACCCTGGTACCGGATCCTCCGGGGGTACTGACTTCCAGTACGGGTTGGGATACCATCACCCACCAGGCTTTCCTAAAGGAAATAATCAACCGATTATCCAAAGCTGGGATCAGGATATCCATATTCCTTAATCCGGAAACATCCATGGTGATCAGCGCAAAAAATTGCGGGGCGGATAGGATAGAACTGTATACTGGACCCTATGCATTGGCTTATGAACAGGCTAAGACAAAACCACAGAACTACAAATTATATAATGCCTATAAAGATACGGCTAATGAAGCGCTTAAACATGGGCTGGGGCTGAATGCCGGCCATGATCTTAACCTGGATAACCTCAAATATTTTAAATTGCATATTCCGCTTTTAAAAGAAGTATCCATCGGACATGCCCTTGTTTGTGATTCCATTTATTATGGCCTGGAAAATGCCATACAGATGTATAAAAGACTGCTGAAAGATAATGTGGATGAGGATTAACCTATTTCTTCCTGAAATGGGATTGATATAAACCAATTTAACTGGATGGTTTAAATTACACTAGGATTTGAAGACAACTTTTATTAACAAATGGGAACTCCATTGAAAACAAGGATTAAAGGAGGCATGTCGTTTTTAATTCGGATTAAGCTTTGGCAGGTATTTTTGCCAGGGCAATACGGGTGACATCATTCATCTCCCGGACATAGTGAAATTTCAGCCCTTTGATGTAATCATTTTTGATTTCCTGGACATCTTTTTCATTTTGCCAGCAAAGAATGATTTCCCGGATACCTGCACGTTTTGCAGCCAGGATTTTTTCTTTAATACCGCCAACGGGTAATACCAGTCCCCTTAAGGTAATCTCACCGGTCATTGCCAGATAGGATTTTACGCGGACCCCGGTCAATGCGGAAGCCAATGCCGTCAGCATGGTGATTCCAGCGCTGGGACCGTCTTTCGGAACAGCACCTTCAGGTACATGTATATGGATATTTTTACGGCTGAATATTTTAGGATCGATATGATATGCCTTGGCATTAGCCTGCAGGTAACTTAAGGCGGTTGTGGCAGATTCTTTCATCACATTGCCCAGATTGCCAGTCAGTTTCAGCTCTCCTTTGCCTTCGCTCAGGATGGCTTCAATGAACAGAATGTCACCTCCAGCATAAGTCCAGGCCAGACCAACCACCACACCGGGAGGATTTCCCACCTGGTAAATATCATTTGTATACTTTGGCTTTCCAAGGGTCTTTTCCACGGATTCAGGACTAACTTCTCCTGTCAACGGATTTCCAAAAGCGACTTCCTTAGCCTGCGAACGCATAATGGCTGCGAGTTGCCGGTCCAGTTCCCTTACACCACTTTCCCGGGTATAGTCCCCGATTAATCTTTGCAGGGCTGGATTGGTAAACCTGATCTTCTCATTTTTTAGGCCATGAAGTTCTTTTTGCTTTGGGATTAAGTGCTTTTTGGCAATCTCCATTTTTTCCTCCACGGAATAACCACTTAGCTCGATAATCTCCAGACGATCCCTGAGTGCCTGATGGATATTACTTATATTGTTCGCAGTGGCAATGAATAACACTTTGGACAGATCATATTCCAATTCCAGATAGTTATCATAAAAAGTGCTGTTTTGTTCCGGATCAAGGACTTCCAGCAGGGCGGAACTGGGGTCACCCCGAAAATCGTTTCCGACTTTGTCGATCTCATCGAGGATCATGACCGGGTTGGAAGACTTTACCTTTCGGATGGATTGAAGTATCCTTCCCGGCATTGCCCCAATATACGTTTTACGGTGTCCGCGTATTTCACTTTCATCATGCATACCACCCAGGCTCAGCCTGACATATTTTCTCCCGATGGCATTGGCTATGGACCGCCCAAGGGAAGTCTTACCGATACCTGGGGGACCCACAAAGCATAAAATGGGAGACTTCATGTCCCCTTTCAGCTTTAATACGGCCAGGTATTCTAAAATACGTTCCTTGATCTTTTCCATCCCGTAATGATCATGGTCAAGTACCCTGGCTGCCTTTTTCAGGTCATAATGATCCTGAGTGTACTGTTGCCAGGGTAAATCCAGCATAAGATCAAGATGATTGTAAATGACGGAATAATCCGGGGTAGTGGGATGCATCCGTTCCAGTTTTTCAATTCCCTTATTGAATAATTCCTTAGCCGGTTCAGGCCATATTTTTGCTTCTGCCCTGTGCTGCATTTCCTTAAGTTCCCGGTCATTGGTATCTCCACCCAGCTCTTCCTTGATGGATTTCATCTGTTGCTGCAGGAAATATTCTCTTTGTTGCTTGTCCAGGTCGGAACGGGTTTTGCTGGTGATTTTGTTTTTAAGTTCGGCCAACTGCAGTTCGGTCTGAAGGAGATTCATCAGGAATTCAGCCCGGGTTTTCAGATTATTGGTTTCCAGTAACTGTTGTTTGTCCTTCAGTTCACAGTTAAGGTTTGAGGATACAAAATGGATGAGAAAAGGGATATTCTCAATATTCTTTAATATAATAGTAGCTTCAGCAGGAATATTGGGGGATAGCTGTATGATCTGCGCAGCAAGATCCTTGATAGAGGAAATATAAGCATTGAATTCCGTATCATTTACCGGAACTTCATCGGAAAGTAGAAATATTTTAGCTTTGAAATACGGATCTTCGGAAGTGATCTGGTCAATTTTAAAACGCTTTTTGCCTTGGATGATAACGGTTGTTCCCCCGTCAGGCATCCGAATCAACTTGACAATCTTAGCAATCGTCCCCACCTGGGAAAGATCGGCGATATCGGGTTCCTCTACATTGACATCCCGCTGGGCCAGCACTCCAACGAGTTTATCGCCTTTATAGGCTTCCGTTACCGCTTTGATCGATTTATCCCTTCCGACAGTAATGGGAATCACCACTCCAGGGAACAATACCGTATTTCTTAAAGGGAGTATGGGTAATTCTTCGGGGTATACTTCCGGATCAGCACCCTCTCCGGTATCTTCAGTCAATGGGAAAATGGGCATATACTCCACTTCATCTTCAGAACTTCCCAAATAAAATTGAATATCGTTCATTTCATCAGCCCAGGTCAAAATGTCAGTGTACCCACCTGAATTCCAGGGGACAAATAAAGGCAAAACAAGGTCAAGATTAATGCCAAAGGGCAAGAATGAACAAAAAGTCAGCCTCCTGACTAAGCGGATAAGCTATTTGCTTAATATGTCATTTTTCAAAGTGTCAACCCGACACCTAGCTGAATACTTTGGCTGGTCCATTTATCCTGGTCTCCGAGATTATTTATGTTTCCCAGTCCTGCAGAATATCGAGCCAGGAGATTGATATGCGCTGGCAGTCTGAACCAAAAGCCACCAACAAAGGCGAAATTACCGGATTTAAAGGCCTGAGCACCGTTATCCACCAATGTTCTATCCTCGTTGATCATGATACTATATTGCGGCCCAAGCTGCAGATATATCCTTGGAGCCAGGGCAATGGAGGCCAAAATGGGAATACTGAGATATTGCAGGGAAGCATGACGCTGGGCGATCCCTGATTGGTTATAAATTGAGTTGAAATTAGTTGTTGTAGTCGCGGTAGATTGACTGAAAATCACTTCAGGCTGAATGCCGAACCCCTTAGATAGCCCAAAGTTGGCATAAGCCCCCAGGAAATAATTGAAATTGAATTCCTGGTTAAAGGATTGTCCGGATATCTTATCCAGATTTGCTCCGCCTTCCAGACCCAGGCGAAAACCAGTACCCTGGGCCATAGCACAGGTGATGCCCTGGCTGCTGATCATCAGTAAAATGAATAATTTTTTCATAGGAACGGTGATTTAAATAATTTAATTTTTTTTTGAGTAATAGTCCTGCAATCGAATGTAATATCCATCAGTAAAGCATCTTTTCAAATTCCATACCAATCAAATATGACGTCAATTATCCCAACTTGAGGTAGACGCTTCATTGGGCAGCAATAATTTATAATTATGATAATTATATTAATATTTGATTGGGTATCTATTTATATATTAATATTTTATAAATTATTTGTAATAAATATTAATAAATTTATATAGTTAAATGGTGATGTCAATTTTAATTTCCATTCCTTCAAGGACCAAAAATCGCCTTCCTGAAATAATATTATAAAGTATAGCCTTGGGTGCTTTCCAATGATCGGAAGTGTATACTGCAATCCTGCTTTGCATATTTAACAAGGATCATGGTTCAATATCTATTCCTGAGGTGTAAAATTTTACCCTTTGAGTCAGTTCCAATAGTCAACCAAACCAAAGCATATTTTTACAGGGTCAAGCCCACGCCCAGGGTGATAGTTTGGTTTTTCCACTTATCCTGTTGTCCAAGGTTATTAATATCCTGAAGTCCGATTCCATATCGACCCATGACATTCAGGTGAAATGGGAGGCGGATCCAAATACCTCCCAGCATGGAGAAATCCCCTGATTTAAAGGCTTGCTCTCCATTACTGACCAGGTTTTTACCCTGATTGATCAAGATTCCATATTGGGGGCCCACCTGAAGGTAAATCCGCCTGGACAGGGCAAATGATGCCAATATCGGGATGCTGATATAATTCAGCGAAGCCCGGCGCTGGGCACCCCCAGACTGGGTATAAATGGTATTAAATTTACTAGTAGTAGTGGCAGATGACTGGCTGAAAATCACTTCTGGTTGTATTCCAAATCCCTTGGTAATACCCAGGTTAACAAATGCCCCGAGATAATAATTGAAATTGAACTCCTGGTTAAAAGATTCTCCGGATATCTTATTCAGGTTTGATCCTCCTTCAAGGCCCAGACGGAATCCTCCCTGAGCGAAAGCAGTTGAAAAAGGAAGTATCCCGATTAAAGTAAGAACTAATAACTTTTTCATAGGATATGGTTTTTAGTTTATATTCAATATTAAGATAAAAGGCCTCCCTAAAGGTTTAATGATATGGATCCGCTTATTGTATTGTTTTTAAACTTTCAGACCTTACCAGGGACTTACAGGCTGGTAATCGGTAATCGGGTTACCCGGATTTCAAGGTGGGCAATTCCAATCAGGTTTATATTTGCCAGTAAAATCGGTGTACTATAAACGTTAATACAGGATAAAAATTATTATTTAAGTATTATTTACTTCATTAAGTTTTCATATCTAGCTGATGTCCATGCATATATTGATTGTGGAAGATGAGCCCAGGGTGGCAGCATTCATCAAAAAAGGGCTTACAGAGCAACATTTTACTGTGGATATGGCATTTGATGGGCCCTCAGGGATTAAACTGGCCAAAGAAAATAGTCATGATGTGATAGTACTGGATATCATTCTTCCCGGTATAAATGGGATTGAAGTATGTAAGGAGATTAGGAAATTCAATAAAAAAGTTCCCATCCTAATGCTCACCGCACTGGGTACCACGGATGACAAAGTGAAAGGGCTGAGCAGCGGGGCAGATGATTACCTGGTCAAGCCATTCCATTTCAGGGAATTCATGGCCCGGATCGAGGCATTGTCCCGCCGCCGGGGTCTTGTGTTGGATGAGAAAAAAATTATATTTGGTGACCTTGAACTGGATATGGGTACCCGAACCGCCAGAAGAGCTGGCAAAGAATTGGCGTTGACCGCGAAGGAATATGCCCTTCTGGAACTTTTCCTCAATAACCAGGATAAGGTGCTATCCAGGGCTTTTATCGCCGAAGCGGTCTGGGGTATCGATTACGATACGGGGACCAATGTGATTGATGTGTATGTAAATTACCTGAGAAACAAGGTGGATAAAGGATTTCCAGCAAAGCTAATCCATACCGTAGTTGGAATGGGATATGTGCTCAGGAAGGAATTTTAATTGTTGGATCAATGAAGATCAAAAATCGGCTTTCCCTTCAGTTTACAGCTATCGTGGCTACCATGCTGGCACTCGTATTTTCTGTACTATACTGGATTTCCGAAGAAGACCGCAAGACAGATTTCTATTCAAGGCTGAAGGATCGTGCCCTGACTACAGCTGAAATTTTCCTGGCGCAGGACAACTTATCCAGGGCGAAATTCAGCGAGGTACAGGCAAAATATCCCCAGCAATTACCCGGGGAAATTGTCAGGTTATATGATTCAGTGGATCATCCTGTTTTTATCCAGGACACAATTCACCGCTGGGCTCGGAATGTAATAGATCAGGTAAGGCAGGAGAAAACGCTGGAATTCCAGACGAGAAAGCGTCAGACAGTGGGGCTTTATTATATTGATAACTCCGGGAATTTTGTAGTCCTGGCTTCTGCCATTGATGTGTATGGGTTCAGCACTCAAAAAAAATTCCTGATCGTCCTTGCGGCCACATTTGTGATCACATTGATCATCCTTTTTATGGCAGGCCGGGTATTTGCCCAGGTAGCGCTTAACCCGATCAATAAAGTAAACCAGCAGGTGAAAAGCATCCAGGCATCCAACCTGAACCTAAGGGTGGATGAAGGTAACGGCAAAGATGAGATCAGTGCCCTGGCTATCAACTTCAACAATCTCCTGGAAAGAATTCAGGGGGCTTTTGAGATTCAGAGTTCCTTTGTCACCAATGCATCTCATGAGCTTAGGACCCCCGTAACCAGCATCATTGGTGAAATTGAAGTGACCCTGGATAAAATCCGTGAGGGGGAGGAATATCGCAAATCCATGCAATCCATTCTCCAGGAAGCAGAAAGATTAAAAGAAATCACGGACAACCTGCTGGATCTCGCTCAGGTTAACTTTAATATTGGTCCGGTGACCACCAGTACCTTCCGGGTTGATGATCTGATGTGGGATATCAGGGATGAATGGGTCAGAAAACCAAATAATTGTCCCCTGGATTTAAAACTGGTCGGTATGCCTGAGGATGAAAATGAACTATTAATCAAAGGGAACAAACAACTGCTGGACTTGGCCATAAACAATATCCTGAAAAACGCCTGCAAATTCTCGGGAAATAAAGCGGTGACCTGTACCCTGAAGCATAATGAACACCGGATCAGTATCCTGATCACTGACAATGGGATCGGAATAGCCAAGGAAGATTTACCTCATATATTTCAACCATTTTACCGGGGTAATAATGCCAGGGCCTATTCAGGGTATGGGATTGGACTTTCTCTGGCGGAAAAAATCATCAGCCTGCATCAAGGTACTATCATCGCCAGATCAAGCATTGGAGAAGGAGCTGAATTTGAAATAAGTTTACAGGGTAAAACTTGACCAAAAGCCTGTTAATGAATTGTTAACAGTTGATATATTCCCACATTCTAATGCAATTCTAATCTGGATTTTCAATAAGGTTACTCCACTCCGCCTAAATTTGCACACTGGAAAATTCAGTATTCATGCGAAATTGGAGGCGCTTTGTACAGTTTATGGTATATATGGGATTTTGTTTTCCCCTTAAAGCCCAGCTTCCTGCATTTGATACAACTCGGTATACCCTTCAACAGGCGGATCGCCGCTTTCTGCAAAAAAACCTGCTTTTACTTGCCCAGAAATACAATGTAAAAGCCTCCCAAGCCCTCATTCTACAGTCCCGTTTATGGAATAACCCCAACATAACCGTAAGCCAGGGAGTATACAATCCCAAAACTGAAAAGTATTTTCAGACCGGTCCGTTAGACGGAGAGGAAGCAGTTGACTTACAGCAACTTTTCCTGCTGGCCGGCAAAAGGAACAAACAGATCAGGATAGCCCAGACTAATTATCAATTGGCAGAAGATGGACTCTTTGACCTGCTGCGTACTTTAAAATTTACCCTTCAGACAGATTTCTACCATATTTACTACCTGGAGCAGTCAACCGGTGTCTATCAGGAAGAAATCAATTCTCTGAGTAAGGTAGTCCAGGCATTTAATGAAGAAAATGGTAAAGGATACATTGCTGAAACTGAAGTAGTACGCATCAAAGCCCAGTTGTATAGTTTGGAAAATGAATACAATGATCTGGGCAATCAACTGAATGATGTGCAAAGTGAATTCAGGTTGCTGATACAGCAACCTCAGGTATATCTGGTTCCACAGATTGACAGTGCCGAACTTGAAGGATTTAATCCTGAAGAGTTTCCCTTGCAGACGCTCATTGATTCAGCATTTCACAACCGTACTGACCTCAGAATAGCCCGTGATAACCTGCTTTTGAGCAAACAATATTATTCCTACCAGAAAGCATTGGCTATTCCGGATCTTACCCTTGGAGCATCTTATGATAAGAACGGCAGCTATGTTCATAACTACAATTCGATAAGCGCTTCCTTTGACCTGCCTTTTTTTAACAGGAACCAGGGAAATATCAGGTATTCAAAAAATCAGGTTGACTTTAATGGAATGGAGCTTAAAAGTGTTGAACAAAGTTTGGAAGATGAGGTGGCCAGGGCTTTGCAGAAGGCTGTTGATGCAGACAAGCTGTACCGGTCATTAAGCCCTGGTTTCTCTGCGGAATTTGACAGGCTGGCCCAGCAGGTTTTGATCAATTACCAGAAACGTAATATCAGTTTACTGGATTTCCTGGATTTTTATAATTCCTATAAAGAGAATGTGCTGCAAATGGATCAAATCCGATTTAATAGGGTCAGTGCCTTTGAACAAATCAATTTTGTTACTGGAACGGAATTCTTCCGTTAAATAAAAAACGCCAAAGCCATGAATCCAAAACTGATGAGAGGTATTTCAGGTATTTCAGTTGCGACCTGTCTGTTCATTTTTGTAACCGGGTGCCATACCGGGCAGAAAAAATCTTTATCAACGGATTCCAACAAATATATCCTTCCGGATTCTTTGTATAAAACGCTGCAGATTGACACAGTCGGCAGTTGTAAGGTGGTCAATATGGTTACCCTTACAGGTCAGGTTGATTATAATGAGGATAATGTGGTCAAGATATATCCACTGGTGAGTGGTCTTGTAACCGGAGTACAGGTGATGCTGGGAGATTATGTCCATAAGGGACAGGAATTAGCTGTAGTGCACAGCATGGAAATGGCCGGCTATTCCAGTGAACTGGTAAGCGCAAAGACCAATCTTGAAGTTGCCAGGAAAAACCTGCAAGTGACTATAGATATGTATCATAGCGGACTGGCTTCCCAGAAAGATTCCCTTTCAGCCGTCGCCTCTTTTGATCAGGCGCGTGCCGAACTGAACAGGGTCAATGAAATCCTTTCCATCAGTGATGCGGGAGCCAGTTCAGGAAATGAGGTGATCAGGTCACCCATCAATGGCTTCATTGTGGAAAAAACCATTACCAATAATACCATGATCCGCCCAGATAATGGGAACAATCTGTTCACTATTTCGGACCTTAGAAACATTTGGGTAATTGCCAATGTCTATGAATCCAATATCACTGATATTCACCTGGGGGATAGCGTGCATATCACTACCCTGGCATACCCGGACCGGATTTTCGCAGGAAAGGTGGATAAAATGATGGATGTCCTGGACCCGGTCAACAAGGTGATGAAAGTGAGAATTGTCCTGAATAATCCAGGATACCTGCTCAAACCCGAAATGTTTGCCAGTGTCAAGGTGATAAATCCGGAAAACCGGGATATGCTCTGTATTCCCCAAAAAGCGGTGGTCTTTGATAACAGCCGGTACTATGTATTGTTGTACCGGAATAATAGCCATATCATCATTACCCCAGTGAAAGTAGATATGTCAGGAGAAAACAGGTATTATATTTCCGGGGGCTTAAAAGTGGGAGACCGGATCATCGGATCACAAACACTGCTGATTTACCAGGCGCTGAACACTTGATTTAAACTGAACAGATTCTCCCATAACATCTGATTATGAACAAATTCCTTAGGAGCATCCTGGCATTTTCCCTGAAAAACAAATATTTCATTTTCCTGGGAACCCTGATTTTGATTGTGGCAGGAGTAATCAGCTTCCGGAATATGCCCATTGAAGCTTATCCGGATGTCACCAATACGGAGATCACCATCATTACTCAATGGCGGGGAAGGAGTGCGGAGGAGGTAGAGAAGTTTGTAACCATCCCCATTGAAATAGCCATGAATCCGGTCCAGTACAGGGAAAGCCTCCGGTCGACCAGTATTTTTGGATTGTCCGTAGTCACCCTGATCTTCCAGGATCATATCACAGACATGGAAGCCAGGATACAGGTGAACAACCTGCTTCCCAATGCTGACCTCCCTGAAGGGGTAAGCCCACAGGTTCAGCCTCCTACCGGTCCGACCGGTGAAATTTACCGCTATACGCTGGAAAGCAAAATCCGGTCTCCTAGAGCACTCAAGACTATTCAGGACTGGGTGGTCGACAGGGAAATCCGCTCTGTACCGGGAGTAGCTGATATTGTCAGTTTCGGGGGAATGGTAAAAACTTATGAGATCCAGGTAAATCCACAGAAACTGGCCGATCTGGGCATTACTCCGCTGGATGTGTATTCCGCAGTGGGGAAAAGCAATATTAATATCGGAGGCGATATCATCGATAAGAATTCTCAATCATATGTTGTTCGGGGCATTGGTCTATTGAATGATATCAACGAGATCAATAACATAATTATCGAAAACCTCAATGGGGTACCCATTCTGGTGAAGGATGTCGCCAAAGTCCGGATTTCCAATATGCCGCGTCTGGGAGAGGTAGGCAGAACGGATGCAAAATGGGTGAACCATAAGCGGGTCATAACCGACAACCCCGATGCTGTGGAAGGAATTGTCCTGATGCGAAAAGGCGCTAATCCAGATGTAGTGATCAAAGCGCTGGTTAAACAAATAAACCGGCTGAATGAAAAGATACTTCCTCCGGATACCCGGATAGTCCCATATTATAATCGGGAGGACCTGGTGCATTTTGCGACTCATACCGTCCTGCATAACCTGATAGAAGGTATTTTGCTGGTCACCCTAATTGTCAGTTTGTTCATGTTTAACTGGAGGACCACATTGATAGTTTCTATCATTATCCCCCTGTCCCTGCTTTTCTCATTCATTTGTCTCAATTTAATGGGGATGTCGGCGAACCTCCTTTCCCTGGGTGCCATTGATTTCGGAATAATCATAGATGGCGCAGTGGTGATGGTGGAGGGAATTTTTGTCATGCTTGATCATAAAGCGCGGGAAATAGGCATGGACCGTTTCAACAAACTGGCTAAAATGGGCATGATCAAAAGAAGGGGGGCCGAGCTCGGAAAAGCTATATTTTTTGCCAAAGTAATTATCATCACTGCCTTATTACCCATATTTGCTTTCCAGGAAGTGGAGGGTAAAATGTTCTCCCCATTGGCCTATACCCTAGGATTTGCCCTTCTGGGAGCCTTGATTCTGACGCTTACCCTGGTACCGGTCATGTCCAATGCATTACTGAGAAAAAATGTCCGGGAAAGACATAATCCTTTCGTACATTTTATATCTGTCCGGGTGATGAAGTTATTCAGCTTTGTATTTCGCCACAAAAGGCCCGTACTCCTGATTTCAGCCCTGGTCATCATTGTGGGTTTATATTCTTTTAAATTCCTGGGTTCGGAATTCCTGCCTGAGCTTGATGAAGGTGCTTTATGGGTTAGGGTACAGCTGCCTTACAGTGTGTCTTTGCAAAAATCTGTGGATGTGGCCAATCAGGTCCGCCATATCCTGATTGGATTTCCGGAGGTTAAGAGTGTAGTTTCTCAGACTGGTCGCCCAGACGATGGTACTGATGTCACCGGATTTTATAATAATGAATTTGATGTGATTCTGTATCCGGAAGATCTTTGGACGGATACTGTTTCCAAACAGGCCCTGATCGGGGAAATGACCAGGGAACTTTCCATCATACCCGGAGCAGACCTGAATTTTTCCCAGCCGATCACTGATAATGTGGAAGAAGCGGTTTCCGGAGTGAAGGGATCCATCTGCGTGAAGATTTTCGGTGATTCACTGGATTATATGGAGGAGAAATGCGATGAAGTGTATGATATCATGCGTAATATCAGGGGTATTGCTGATCTGGGAGTGATCAAGAACCTGGGACAACCTGAAGTGCTGATTGATCTGGATCAGACAAAGATGGCGCTATATGGAGTAACGACGGCAGATGCCAATGCCGTGATTGAAATGGCAATCGGAGGTAAGGCAGTCACCCAGCTTTATCAGGGGGTGGAAAGGTTTGATATCCGGATCCGTTTTCCGGAACAATTCCGTAAAAATGTGAATGATATCGGAGATCTCATGGTTCCCACATTGCGGGGCACTCAGGTCCCAGTTCGGGAAATTGCCAATATATCCACTACCACTGGCCCCTGCCTCATTTTCCGGGATAACCACCAACGGTATTCAGCTGTCAAATTCTCAGTCAGGGGCAGGGACATGGGAAGTGCCATTAAAGAAGCCATGCAGAAAGTGGATGCGAAGGTTATCCTTAAAAAAGGCTATTCCATGGCATGGCAAGGGGACTTTGAGAATGAACAGCGGGCAACTAAAAGGCTATCCCAGGTGGTTCCCATTAGCCTGCTATTGATTTTTATCCTCTTGCTGGTGATGTTTGGTAACCTAAAAGATGCTGGCCTGGTTTTCCTGAATGTTCCTTTTGCAGTGGTAGGAGGTATTCTGGCCCTGTTGATCACCGGCACTAATTTCAGCATTTCAGCAGGAATTGGCTTTATCGCCTTGTTTGGGATATGCATACTCCAGGGAGTCCTGCTTATTTCTGCTTTTAAGCATAATCTGGAGCATATCCGAAACATAAGTAATCCTTTATTCAAAGCAATTAAAGGGGGAGTGGCTTCTCTAACCAGGCCGGTACTTATGACCGCCATGATGGCCATACTTGGACTTACGCCTGCGGCATTGTCCACCGGAATCGGTTCGGAAAGTTCCAGACCCCTGGCCAGGGTAGTGATCGGAGGTTTAATTTGTGCCACGATTTTTTCTCTGGTCGTATTTCCACTCGTTTTCTCCCTGGCTTACCGGAATATTGATCGCAAGCATAATACTGATTCCAGGGAAGAACCAGGCGGATAATTATGCTTTTCAGACATCGTTAATTTTCATTTCCTAATTCAGGTTGTGAAGAATCCGGGAAATCAAAATATTTAGTTCCATGGGCAGAAAGGGTCTTCCTTCCCGTCAAACTCCACCTTAAAATGTTGAGTTTGATCCCGAATGATAGGGCCCAATGGAAAAGTTTTACTTCAGGGTTTAGAGTATTGGGTATAAATGGTAGCCTTTCTGGATGTTCGGTAGACACCATACCCCATTAACTTTTTTTTCTAAAAAAAGTTAAAAGAAATTTCCAATTTTGTCTTTGATATCGGGTAAAATTTAAGTTTTTTATCAAGGGATCTTAATTTGGATCCTGTAAATTAAATTGAGGTGGATTTTTTCTGGAGTTCGGCACTTGACCGTGCAAGGCTTTTTTTACATAATGTTTTTATTTTCATTGCATAAATATGCCAAACATCCGGAAAAAACATCCTCTGGCCATCCGATGGATGCATTGGATTAATTTCCCGATTCTGGCTATCATGATCTGGAGTGGACTGATGATATATTGGGCAAGTGATGTCTACCATATCCGGATTGGACACAAGGTCCTCTTCCATTTTTTCCCCGATCCATTCTACAATGCTCTTAATCTCCCATATAATCTGGCCAAAGGGATGTCTTACCATTTTGTGTTTGCCTGGATATTCATGCTCAACGGATTGGCCTATGTCATTTATACTGGAGTATCCGGAGAATGGCGGTACCTACTGCCTAACAGGTCATCATTCAGGCATGCCTGGCAGACGGTTTTACATGATTTGTATATTCGAAAGGATAAACCAGCCAGCCAGAAGTACAATGGAGCGCAACAAATAGCTTATACTGGGGTAATTTTAATGGGCATTGGTTCCCTTCTTTCCGGAATCGGGATATATAAACCCGTTCAACATCAATGGGCAGCCTGGATTTTTGGAGGTTATGGGACAGCCAGGGAGGTTCATTTCATATTGACCCTAGGGTATGTAATGTTTTTTCTGGTGCACGTCATTCAGGTGATCCGGACTGGATGGAATAATTTCCAGGCCATGGTGACCGGATTTGAAGTATACAAAGATCATTCAGTATCCCTGGAAACAGTACCTCTCCCTGTGCCCTCGCCTGAACCGGAACCGGACACAAACCAGGATCAAAATCCTTGTGCTGATCCAGATCCAGATCCTAAATCTGAAAGAAATGATTGACCAATCCCCAACGCGTTGGAGCCGGAAACGGTTTTTGATCCGTTCCATTGGATCCTTTATCTTATTTTCCGTTCTTATTTATGGGGGCATTGCAGGATTCAAATGGCTGAACAACCAGCCTCATTCCAATGGGGCCAATGCTGTTTTGAGGAAAGGACTTGATTTAAATGAAAAGGTAAACAGGATTTTTCAAAGCAATCAGAGCCTTGCGCCAACCTATCCCAATGCAGAAGCGGTAGCCCATCCCCGGGTGAACGGAAATGTGGGGGAACCTAACTCCATGCCGGATACGGCTACCTGGAGGCTTGTGGTCCGAAATAATTTCAATTCCCAGGCCGGAGCTGATTCCGTAATGCGAATCAGCGTGGCTGACCTCAAACGCCTTCCAAAGACGGAGTACACTTTTGAGTTCAAGTGCATTGAAGGGTGGAGCCAGAAGACAAGGTGGGGCGGGGTTAGGCTCAGCGAATTCATGAACTATTACCATCTGGGCACCTCGGACGGAAGCATGGCCAGTGCAGTAAATCCGAGGACAGCCCTTTACGTGGGATTCATGACTATTGACAGCCAATATTATGTTGGCATTGACATGCTGAGCGCCCTGCATCCACAGACCCTACTTTGTTATGAATTAAACGGGAAACCCCTTCCTTTTAACCAGGGGGCTCCCTTAAGGTTGATCATTCCGGTCAAATATGGAATTAAAAATATCAAATGGATCGGATCTATGTATTTCAGCAATACCCGGCCGAAAGATTACTGGTTTGAAAGGGGGTATGATTATGATGCCTCTCTTTGAAGTCATTGATTTCAAACAACAATAACGGCCTTTATTTAAAATCACTTTTCAAACCTGCTCCGGTTACCCTTGTTGTTCGTTTTTTAAGTGGTGCTATAATCTGATAAACCTTAAAAACGTATACCATCAAAGGAAGGTAAAGAAAAATTATTCATATTAAATTTAATGTCCCCTTCGGGGAATGGGAGAAAATCCCTCGCCTTCAGGCGAAGACTTTAGTTTGACTTTTAATATCATTTTGGATACAAAGGCACTTATTTCAAATTCGAATAACAAATCATATAGGTATATAGGATTACATTGAAAAACAGGACCTGATCAAAGAAACTGAAGTTGATTTCAAAATCATAGCTGGGTAGGTCGTCATTTGACGACCCGGAATATCAAACCCTTCGACTTTAGTCGAGGGTAGTTTAGT
>DATLTB010000076.1:0-9514 GCA_035533815.1 Chitinophagaceae bacterium | reverse complement strand
AACTGGGCCGGATCTTCCAGGAAAGTGAATGCATGGAGGTGGGGGAACAGCGAGGCTGGATAAGGAATTCGATGTATGAAGCCTATCTGGGCAGCAGTAAGACCTTTACCCGGCGGTTTGAACAGAAGCTAGATCCATACCGGGGTCTGGGAGAAAAGCTGATTTTCATTATTGATGGGGCTATATGGATAAGAAACTCAGGTAACAGATGCCTACCCCCTGGCCACACAGATATTAGATTGGTATCACGCCTGTGAACACCTGGGTGATTTTGCCAAGGAATATTTCATTGATGACACGAAAAAGAAAAAATGGATCGAAAGGCAAAAAGACCTCTTGTATGACAGCCAGATTGAACGGGTAATCAAAAATATAGCCCGATTAGCTGAAAAGCAGAAAAGCGTTGAAGAAGCCAGAAATAACTTACTCCAGTATTACCAGGATAATAAGGACAGGATGGATTACAAAAGATACCGCACTATGGGAGCAGGGCTGATAGGATCAGGAGCCATAGAATCAGCTCACAGAACTGTAATCCAAAAAAGGATGAAACTATCAGGGCAGAGATGGACCAGGAAGAGAGCCCAGAACATGCTGGCCTTGAGGTGTACCAGACTGAGCGGCAAGTGGGATAAGGTTATTGACCTAATCTGTACCCAGAGGGAGGCTGCCTAAGCGACAATTTGGTATGCACCCGTCTACCCCCTGATTATCCCTATTCTTTATAAAATGCCTTAAATTCATCGGCCGATTAAATGATTTTCAAGGCCATGAACAGAAAAATAAAAAAAATAGCGGTCCTGGGTTCCGGCGTGATGGGATCCCGCATTGCCTGTCATTTCGCAGGAGCAGGTCTTCAGGTGATACTGCTGGACATAGTTCCCGGCGAACTGAATGATGCGGAGAAAAAAAAAGGGCTCACCGTAGAATCCCTTTCTTTCAGAAACAGGACCGTCAATGAGGCGCTGAAAGCCGCTTTGGCATCCAATCCTTCTCCGGTATATAGTCAGGAGGCCATCAGCCGGATCACCACGGGGAATTTCACCGACAATATGCGGGATATTGTCGGCTGCGACTGGGTGATAGAAGCAGTGGTGGAAAACCTGGACATCAAAAGGAAGGTCTTCACGGAAGTGGAAAAGTTCAGGAAGCCAGGTTCCCTGGTCAGTTCCAATACTTCGGGCATTCCAATCCGGCTGATGGCAGAAGGCAGGAGTCCGGATTTCAGGGCAAATTTCTGCGGCACCCACTTTTTTAATCCGCCCAGATACCTGAAACTGCTGGAAATCATTCCCGGCCCGGACACAGATCCTGGTATTGTGGATTTTCTCTTGCATTATGGTGATCTGTTCCTGGGCAAGACCACGGTGCTTTGCAAGGATACTCCTGCATTTATTGCCAACCGCGTGGGCGTTTTTTCCATCATGGCCGTTTTCCATATCATGGAAATCCTTGGCCTGAATGTCAATGAAGTGGATGCCCTGACTGGCCCTGTGATAGGAAGGCCGAAATCAGCCACTTTTAGGACCAATGATGTCGTGGGTATTGACACCCTGGCCAGGGTGGCTGCCGGGGTGGCTGAAAACTGTCCGCAGGATGAGGCTGCTCCCCTTTATAAAATACCCGGTTTCCTGCGGGAAATGCTGCAACGGAACTGGCTCGGAGATAAAAGCGGTCAGGGATTTTACCGTAAAACCGGGAAAGGGAAGGACCGGGAGATCCTGACCCTGGACTTAAAGACTTTGGAATATGGACCGGGGGTCAAGGCTAAATTTCCATCCCTGGACGCAGTCAAGGGAAACGAAGACCTGCGTCAGCGGATTAAAACGCTGGCTGCTGCCCCAGACCTGGGAGGCGAGTTCATCCGGCAGTTCCATTACTACCTGTTCTCCTATATCTCTTTCCGCATTCCTGAAATTGCCGATGACCTGTACCGGATAGATGATGCCCTGAAAGCAGGTTTCGGATGGGAGATCGGGGCCTTTGAGACCTGGGACCTCCTGGGAGTCAGCCAAACCCTGGAACTGATGAAGGCAGGAGGATTCCAGGTGGCACCATGGGTGGATCAGATGCTCATTGCAGGCCATAAGACTTTTTACCAGGTGGACAAGGGGGTAAAATCATATTATGATATCCGCTCCCTGGCTTACCAGGAAATACCGGGAGCAGGGGCTTTTTTAATTTTGGAACAGCTCAATGCGCCGGTATGGGAGAATAAGGTCTGCCGCCTGATGGATACCGGGGAAGGGATTGTTTGTGTGGAATGGAAAACCCGGATGAACACTATTGGAGGAGATGTACTGGAAGGAATCAACAAATCACTGGACCTGGCAGAAAAGGATTTCCGGGGTTTGGTGGTAGCCAATGAGGGCATCCATTTTTCAGCCGGGGCCAATGTGGGTATCCTGTTCATGCTGGCTTCCGGACAGGAATTTGATGAACTGAACCTGGCCGTGCGGGTATTCCAGAACACCAGCCTTAGGATAAGGTACAGCAGTATCCCCGTCGTCGTGGCTCCTCATGGGCTTACCCTGGGTGGTGGCTGCGAACTTTGCCTGCATGCGGACAAGGTACAGGCTGCTGCAGAAACCTATATCGGGCTGGTGGAACTGGGGGTGGGACTGATCCCGGGGGGAGGGGGGACCAAGGAATTCACGTTAAGGGCCAGCGATGCTTATTTTGAGGGGGATATCCAGTTACCCACCCTGCAGCATCGATTCCAGACAATTGCCATGGCTAAAGTTTCCGGTTCAGCTGAAGAAGCCTATCCGCTGGGGATACTCCGGCATGGTACAGATGAGATAACCCTGAATCCCCGCAGGCTGATCACCGAAGCCAGAAAAGCTGCGATTAACCTGGCCGAAAAAGGATATATCGCTCCCTTACCCCGACTGGACATTCGGGTACTGGGAAGGACGGCCCTGGGGGCCCTGCTGGCTGGTATTAACGGCATGCTCAGGGGAAATTATATTTCTGCACATGACGCTAAAATTGCCGGCAAGCTGGCATATGTGATGTGCGGGGGTGATCTGACCGAAGCATCCCTGGTCAGCGAGCAGTACCTGCTGGACCTGGAAAGAGAAGCCTTTCTCAGCCTCTGCGGGGAAAGAAAGACACTGGAAAGATTGCAAAGCGTCATCAAGCAAGGCAAGCCGATCCGAAACTAAAAGCCATGGGTGAAGTGGAGTTAGACATCCCAGGCGAAAGGCTTTGGATCCGGTCGGATATCATTTGCTATGGCGATGAAGCCAACAATGATCTTTCTCAACGAATAGCCCGGGAGATCAGTGGTCTGTGGAATGCAGGGAAGTTCTCAGTCAGGGTTGGCGGAATATCCTATCTGGTACAATTTGAAATCCAGGGTTTTTACCGACCTGGTACCGGACCTGACGAAATACATGGAAACCTGAACCCCCGCCTTAATTTTTTCCGGATTGAACAATTCGTCCGTGGGGATATTTCCTTTGTCGATGAACTGGGTTCCAACACCGGTTATTTTAAACTCGATAACCTGCAAAACGGATCCGGTACGGCAGCACATGAATATGGCCATAGTCTGGGGCTGCCTCATCCCGGGATCATGGATTACAGGGGGCAGGGGCAACCTGGCATCATGCATCCCCGGGGAACCTGGGTGGATCCGCCTTTCCAATGGGATCCGTCAGCTTTACCGGGACAACCGGGGGGAACCTTAAACCCGGCTAAACGAAAAGTCCTGCAATCGGATATGGATAACCTGAATCTGGATAAACTGGTATATAGCAGCGAAGGGAAAGGGGTCATCGGGGAGTTCACGAATTTGTTTCATGATCGGCAATAGCAAATTTGCATAGTTCCCCCTATCTTTGAGGCCCAAAAATAACTGATCAGGTATGCCGCCAGTGTTGACTTTGCAGGGTATTTCAAAAAATTACGGATCCATCCGGGCCCTCAATCTGGTCTCCTTTGAAGTACCCGAAGGATCTGTTTTCGGCATATTGGGGCCTAATGGAAGTGGTAAAACCACCTTGCTGAGTATTGTCATGGATATCCTGGTTCCTACTTCAGGAAGTTTCCGGCTTTTTGGGGAATGGCCCACTGAAATACAGCGCCGCCGCATCGGGACCCTGCTGGAAACCCCTAATTTCTATCATTATCTATCTGGGAAAGATAACCTGGTAATCGCTTCCCGGATTAAAGAGAAAGGGTTCGGGGATATCGATAAAGTCCTGGAAATAGTGGGGCTCACGCAAAGGAGGAATTCCCGGTTCAACACTTATTCCCTCGGGATGAAGCAGCGACTGGCCATTGCTGCGTCCCTGATCGGGGACCCCTCCGTGCTGGTGCTGGATGAACCGACCAACGGACTGGATCCGGTGGGAATTGCTGAGATCAGGGAACTGATCCGTCAGTTGGCCCAGGAAGGGAAGACCATTATTATGGCCAGTCACCTGCTGGATGAAGTGGAAAAAGTGTGCACCCATGTGGCCATCCTCAAAACAGGTGAACTGCTGGCTGATGGACCTGTGGATGAAGTGCTGGTCAATGAAGACCTGCTGGACATCGGGGCAGCAGATTTAGGTAAGCTCAAAGAGGTGATGCAGGATTATCCGGGTCTCGGATCCCTCAAAGAATCCGGGAACCTGTTAACAGCCGGATTTACATCAGGTATTTCTCCGGGTGAGGTGAACCAATATTGTTTTTCTAGGGGAGTGGTGCTTACCCAGCTCAGGATCCGGAAAAGAAGCCTGGAATCCAAATTCATCGAACTCATCAGCTCCCCCAAAATCCGATGACCATGGGAAATCTGCTTCGGATAGAATGGTTGAAAATAAGGAAATACCGGACCTTCTGGGTCCTGATGGGATTATTTGTTTTTTCATTTCCCGGAGCCAGTTATATATTTTATTATCTGCAGACACAGATACCCAGGCAGGGACGCAGACTGCTTAATGCCCGGCATTATTTTCAGTTTCCGGATATCTGGCAGAGCGCAGCTTGGCTGGGAAGTTTTACCCTGGTGCTGCTGGGTATGCTTGTCATTACATTGATCACCAATGAATTTGTATTCCGGACACACCGGCAGAATATCATTGATGGGTGGAACAGGATGCAGTTCATCACTGCCAAATGGTCCATGGTGGTAATTTTTGCCCTCATTGCCACCCTCTGCCTGATATTAACCGCCCTCACTTTTGGCCTGCTTACCGCCGACCAGTTGTATCTTTCGGATATCCTGGAAAGCAGCCGGATGATCTGGTTTTTTTTCGTACAATCCCTGGCCTATTTATCCGTAGCTTTTTTATTCGGTATCCTGTTTAAACGGGCCGGGCTCGCCATAGGATTATTTTTCCTTTATGCGCTTATTCTGGAGAAAGTGATCTTCGTCCTCATCAATCATTTTATCGGTCCCTATGGAAAATTCCTTCCCCTGGAAACTACCAATCACCTGATTCCCAGTCCCCTTTTGCGAGCCATACCAGGCCTTAAACCGGACAATACCAATCCGTACATTTATTTTGTCCTGGCATTAATATATATCCTCCTGTTTGTGTTTATCACTGTCAGGCAGATGCGAAAAGCTGACCTGTAAGTATCCATTGAAGGTTCTCCATTACCTTTGCCCGGATGAAATCCCCAAAGGGTAAGACCCCGCTACAACGCACAATACTGGTTACCAATGATGACGGGATAACGGCACCGGGGATCAGGGCCCTGGTGAAAGCGGTCAGCCCGCTGGGAAAAGTGGTTGTGGTGGCTCCTGAAACCCCTCAGTCAGGAATGGGTCATGCAATCACGATCGGTATTCCACTGCGACTGGATCCTGTGGATATCTTCGGGGAGATAGAAGCTTATCGCTGCTCGGGCACCCCCGTTGATTGTGTCAAGCTGGCCAAGGACAAGGTGCTGGGCAAAGCTCCGGATATT
Organism: Chitinophagaceae bacterium; assembly: GCA_035533815.1. GTDB lineage: Bacteria > Bacteroidota > Bacteroidia > Chitinophagales > Chitinophagaceae > JANWKA01. Next base: position 3,607 of record DATLTB010000076.1, on the reverse strand, counting down.
TGTGTCAGCGGTATCAACCATGGGGCTAACCACTCCATCAACATCATTTATTCTGGTACCATGAGCGCAGCCATGGAGGCTGCCATTGAGGGCATTCCATCGATTGGATTTTCCCTGCTGGATTACCGGTTTGATGCTGATTTCAGGGCATCAATGGTTATTGCCCGTCAAATTACAGCGCGCTTGTTGAATAATCATATACCGGGCGGCGCACTCTTCAATGTCAATATACCTTCCTTGCAAACCCGCAGCCTTAAGGGGATCAGGGTCTGCAGGCAGGCAAATGCGAAATGGGTGGAGGAATTTGATGAAAGAATGGATCCTGGAGGAAAGAAATACTACTGGCTCACGGGGGAGTTCAGGAATTTGGACCAGGGAGAGGATACCGATGTTTGGGCCCTGGCCAACGGTTATGTTTCCGTGGTACCGGTCAATATGGATTGGACCCATTATGCGTTGAAGCAAGCTATTGAAAAGGAATGGAAATTAAATAAGCAAGGATGGCTAAAATAGGTGCTGCACTCAAAAAAGATACCACATGGCTGGGCTTGATCCTGGGTATTCTTGTCCCCTGGCTGGGTTTATATTTATATTATCTCATCCAGTTTTTACCGCATGGAGAATCTTTTTCCAGTTTCATCAATCTGATCACCGCAAACCAATACCTCATCCCGGCCGTGATGAGCCTTTGTTTGATTTTGAATGCCGTGCTTTTCTTTGTACTGCTCAGATTTCGCAGGGACCTGACTGCCCGGGGACTGCTGGTAGCCACGATCCTGTATGGCTGTGTGATCGTGGTATTAAAAATTACCTAGATGAGGTATTACATCATTGCAGGTGAGGCTTCCGGGGATTTGCATGGGAGCAACCTCATCAGGGCACTTCGCCGGCTGGATCCTGGTGCTGTGATCCAGGGATGGGGGGGAGAACTGATGGCCGGAGCGGGTGCTGAAATAGTAAAAAATTACCGTGACCTGGCTTTCATGGGCCTCACCGATGTGCTGTTGCATATTCATACCATTCTGGCCAATTTCAGGTTTTGCAAGGGGGATATCCAAACCTTTAAACCGGATGTCCTGATCCTGATTGATTATCCCGGATTCAACCTCAGGATGGCGAATTGGGCCCATAAACAGGGACTGAAGGTTGTATTCTATATTTCTCCCCAGGTATGGGCCTGGAAGGAAAACCGGGTGGATAGCATTAAGGCATCCGTGGACAAAATGCTCGTGATCCTGCCTTTTGAACAGGAATTTTATAAAAAATGGGCATTTGATGTGGAATTTGTAGGCCACCCCCTGGTAGAAGTGGTCCGCAGTAAACTGGAGTCATCCGGGCCAGTTATTCCAGGAGATAAACCCCTGATCGCACTGCTCCCCGGCAGCAGGAAACAAGAAGTGCTCAGGAAACTTCCGGTGATGTTGACCATGGTGAAGCATTTTCCTGATTACGAGTTTATCATCGCCCTTGCCCCTGGTCTGGAAGATCAATTTATTGAAAACATTATCCGGAATTTTGGAATGGTCCGGTATTTCAAGGGGCGGACCTATGATATTTTAAAACAGGCTTCGGCGGCCCTGGTTACTTCAGGAACTGCCACCCTGGAAACAGCCCTTTTCGGGGTGCCGGAAGTGGTTTGTTATAAAACCAGCTGGATCAATTACTGGGCGGCGCGTCGGCTGATCCGGATTAAATACATTTCCCTGGTTAATCTGATTATGGATAAACCGGTGATCTGCGAACTGATCCAGGGTGATCTGAATGAAACCCGGCTTAAAATGGAACTAAAGGCTATCCTGGGGGATGAAGAGAGGAAAAAAGAAATGAAAAGAGACTTTGCTGCTTTATGGACCAAACTCGGCGATGGCCATGCCTCTCATCTGGCAGCGGAAACCATTTTTTTATACCTCAAAAACGGAGAATCAAGGAACGAAAAAGCCTGAAAAGTAAAATAAGGAGGCAAACCAGGAAAAGAAGGATGGAAATCCGGTTCATCCCATGCATCATTTTAACATAGGTTGTATGAGGTGCATTCGGATCCCTCTTCTTTAGGAAAAGATACCGCAGGATCTGGTCCCATAGTTTTTTCATGGAACAAATATATGTAGGACAAGTATGGAATTGACCGATAAATAATATATTTGCATGTTTGTCATGAAGATCAGTTTGAAAATTATCGGGTATTTAATTCCTTTCACTTATAAATTAATGGGGGTTTAGCTCAGCTGGCTAGAGCGTTTGCATGGCATGCAAACAATCATTAATTATATTTATCTATTGATGCTTATTAAAATATTGAATATCAATATACAATAGATATTTATCTTTCTTTTCTTTCTTCTTATTTATCCTTTTTTATTAGATTTGTTTAAACCATGTTTAAACCAGGAAAATAATGGCATCTATTAAAATTGTCTTATTCACCTCAAAAACACTCAAAAATGGAGAACATCCGATTATGTTGAGGGTTACAAAAGATAGGAAAACAAAATATATTTCATTGCAACAAAGTTGCCCGACTGATTGGTGGGACAGGGCAGCAAATTTGCCAAAAAGGAAACATCCCTTATTCAAAGAGCTGCTGGTTAAAATTGAAAAGAAAAAATTAGAAGCCAATAAATTATTACTTGGCTTAGACAATGATGAAAAGGAAATTTCAGTTGAAGAAATAAAATTAAAACTTCAAAAGGAAGCTGTAAATAAAAAAAAGGTAATACAATATTTTGATGAAGTTGTAGAACGGTTAGAAAGAACTAATCGTTTAGGCTATTCAAGTGTCTTTAAGGCTACTAAAAATAGTTTGTTAACTTTTAAAAAAGGTAAAGACTTCGATTTTTCAGATATTACTCCAAGTTTTCTTTCAAATTATGAAGATGCTTTTTATGAAAGAGGGGTAGTAATGAATTCGGTTTTTGTATTTATGCGTACATTAAAAACCTTAATAAATTATGCTCGAAAAGACAATGTGGTGAGAAATGACTTTAACCCATTTAGGGATATAAGTTTCACGAAATTCAGACGTATAAAAACTAAAAAAAGGGCAATTACAAAGGAAGAGATTATAAAGATTGCTGAGTTGGAAATTAAAGACAATCCACGTTTATTAAATGCCCGAAACTATTTTCTTTTTAGCTTCTATAACCGAGGTATCAATTTTATTGACATGGCTTATATAAAATGGGAGAATATTAGGAATAATAGGCTCCAATACACGAGACGGAAAACAAAGGAAGACTTCACTATTGCTTTACTACCTCCAGCAGTTATTATTTTAAACCAGTATAAAGATTTTTATTACGAAAATGATAGTAGTTTCATCTTTCCTATTTTAAGTTATTCATATAAAACACCACGTAGCATTAATAACCGACTAGAAAAAATGCTTAGAATTGTTAATGGTGACTTAAAAGAAATTGCTAAACTTGTAGGAATAAAAGAAAATCTAACAACCTATGTTGCAAGACATTCTTATGCAACCATTTTAAAAAGAAGTGGCATTGCAACATCTGTAATAAGTGAAGCAATGGGGCATGATAGCGAAAAAACAACTAAAATATATTTAGATAGTTTTGAAAACAAAATTTTAGATGAGGCAAGCAAAGCAATT
>DATLTB010000075.1:0-84898 GCA_035533815.1 Chitinophagaceae bacterium | reverse complement strand
TTCCTGGGGATCTATTTTAATCTCACCATCTGGTTCAAACTCACCCACAGGACCCGCTCAGGAGCGGTGATCACCATCATTACTGCCCTGCTTGCCTTTGTATTCAATTACTGGTGGATCCCGGTCATGGGTTATTACGGTGCAGCCCTGGCTACCATGGTCTGCTACGGGATCCAGATGATCATCTGCTATATTTGGGGACAAAAGATATACCCTGTGCCTTATCCCTGGAAAACGCTATCCGCCTATATCCTGATGGCGGTAGCCTTTTATTTTGTCTTCTATATTTTTAACAGGCTGATCCTGGGTGCCAGCCACCAGTATGCCCTTAATCCGGTTTCCCTTGCCATCAGCTTTCTGCTGTTATTCACTTATGGCTGGATCTTGTACAGGAAAGAAAAACTCAGTATCCGGAGCCTGCTGGATTTCTCCCGGATCTTCGGCATGCGTAAACCTTGATTCGGCCCCGGTTCAGCGGAGAAATGGATTGGTCCTTCGTTCCTCGCCAATGGTTGTCATTTCCCCATGACCGGGATACACCCGGATATCGTCCCCCAGGGGGAGCAGTTTTTCCCGGATGGAACCGATTAAAGTGTCATAGTCTCCCCCAGGAAGGTCGGTCCTGCCGATACTTTGGTGGAAAAGCACATCACCGCCGATCAGGAATTGCTGTTTTTCATGATACAGGCAGATACTGCCGGGAGAATGGCCGGGAGTGAAAAGGATATCCAGTACATCCTCCCCCAGACTTATCCTATCCCCCTCTTCCAGATAATTTTTGGGCGGCGGGGAGGGTTCAAATGGCACATTATACAATACCCCTGCCTGGACCGATCCATCCAGAACCGGCTGTTCAAGCCGGTGAAATTCGGGGGTCAGCCCATAAGTCCGGCTGATCAGGCGATTCCCGAATATATGATCCAGGTGACAGTGCGTATTGATCAGGCGGACGGGCTTCAGATCCTGATTGCCAATGAATTCCAGCAATCCTTTCCTTTCATCTTCAAAATAACAACCCGGGTCAATAATTATGCACTCTCTTTTACCGTTTATAATCAGGTAGGTGTTTTCTTCAAAGGGATTATACCTGAACACGTGTATTTCAGCCATTCTGTCCTATTTTTGTTAACTTCATCCAGGAAAAAAAGGAATGGTAAATATACGTGTTCGGTTCCTTAGCTGATGATATTAAATAGCCTGTCAATGAATGCTACAACCATTAATCTGTTCCGGAGAATGATGGTAATCCATCGGTGAAACCCAGAATCTTATCGCCCTTTTAATCCATTGATGCTCATGCTGCGGTCCAATAAAAGAATGATACTGACGGGTTGTCTGGGCCTGTTTTCCCTGATGGCTTTTTCCCAGACCAATACTGTGCAATTCGGCCAAAACAGGCTGCAGTACAAAAATTTCAAATGGCGCTTTTTTCAAAGCCGCAATTTTAATGTGTATTTCAGTCAGAATGGGTTGGATCTGGGGAAATATGTGATTCAGGCTGCAGAAAATGAATTACCCGGAATAGAACAATTCATGGGTCTGGGCCTGCGCCGGAGGGTGAACATCATTATTTATAATAATTATGGCGAGCTGAAGCAATCCAATATCGGGATTGGACTGCAATGGCAAAATACAGGGGGTATCACCAACCTGGTCAACAACAAGATGATCATTTATTTCGACGGAGATCATAATGCACTCCGGCTTCAGATCAGGCAAGGCATTGCCAATGTCATTCTGCAGAACCTGATTTTTGGGGATAATGTCAGTGATTTTGCTGGTAATGCTGTACTGCTCAACCTGCCTAAATGGTTTACCAACGGGTTTGTTTCTTATGTTGCACAGCCCTGGAGCATTGACCTGGACAACCAGTGTAAACAGGCAGTACTTTCCGGACAATATTATTCGTTCAACGATCTGGCTCTGGAACACCCAACCCTGGCGGGTCATGCTTTCTGGCACTATATAGAAAGCAGGTATGGCAAAGATAAAGTATCCTACCTTTTATATATTTCACGCATTGACCGTAACCTGAAAAAGGCCTTCCTCCAGGTACTCAACCGAAATTTTAAACAGACCCTGGCGGACATGTGGCTTTTCTACCAGCGGAGTTTCCAGCAGGATGACCGGGGAAGGAGGCAATATACCCGGGGAATCCCGGTGATCGCTTCCCAGGATAATCAGGATCAAGATTTTTACCGTTTCAGCCCCAATCCCAAAAACCGCAACTATGCGGTGGTGGAATTCAATAAAGGAAAATACAGCGTCCTGCTTTATCAGGGTTATTACAACCCTACCTTGCTGTTCAAAAACGGGGTCCGTCAGCTCAAATCCCAGATCAACCCGGATTACCCGCTCCTGGCCTGGGACCCGCTGGGTAATCATCTGGCCGTTTTATACGAGAAAGAAGGCAGCCTCAATCTCATGATCTATGATCTGTTGTCCAGGACCAGGATTTATGAAAAGCTTCCTTATTTTGAATGTATAACCAGCATGCAATACATGCTAAACTACAACACCCTGCTATTTGCAGGAATCAGGAATGGCCATTCCAATATCTACACCTATAACCTGAGCACCTTTAAGGCTACCCAGGTCACCCATGATGTATTTGACAACCGGGATCCGTCTTTTGCCGCTTTCCCCAAAAAAAGCGGTATACTTTATGTGTCGGACCGGCCTTCTGCGGATGCGCCAAGCACCGATACTTCAATCGCTCCGCACCCCTACAATGTTTTTCTGATCGATAACTGGGATAAAATCAAGGAAACGCAGATTACCCAGCTGACTGACCTGAAACATGCGGATGCCCGCTGGCCCACCCAGTACAGCGACACCTATTTCACTTTTATTTCCAATAAAAACGGGATTTCCAATCGGTATGCCGGGTTTTTCAGATCCCAGGCCAACGGGCTGGACTCTCTTTATTTTATCGGTGAAGCTATCCTGCATAATCCCGATCAGCAGGACCTGGATTCCACCCTGAAAGAATATGGCAGCAGTCAGCCGGATTCCATCCGGGTGATAGCCATCACCAGGGATTCCACCTATGTATTCCCCATCACCAATTATGCCTTTGGCATTACGGAAACCAATATCGCCGGAGAGAAACAACAGATCACTGATGTGGTTGACCAGTACGGATACAAAAGGGTAACCAAACTACGGGTGGATAATACCATCCTTCGCCGTCGTAACATCACTACCCGACCCACCAATTATGTGAAGTATGCGTTGCTGGAAGATACCATTGCCAAAGGTCTGCCCAGCTATTATAAACGGTCGGATACCACCAAACCCGCTACAGCAGGCTTTTTTCAGAGCCCTTTTGGTAATGCATCATCGGATACGGCCCATATCCTTGCCCAGGAGCTGGAACGGAAACAGGCCGAGAACAGTCAGAAAACAGTACTTACTTCCACATTGCTGGCTCCCTATCATTTAAAGTTCTCCACGGATTACCTGATTACTCAGTTTGATAATTCCGTGCTGATTGACCCCCTTCAGCCCTTTACCGGAGGCGGCGGACCGATTTATCTGGAACAGCCCCTTAACGGGTTGGTTCAGGTGGGTGTAAGTGATCTCATGGAAGATGTGAAATTTACAGGCGGGTTCCAGATCCCTACCTCCCTGAATGGAAGTGAATACTATTTTTCCTTCGAGAACCTGAAACATCTGGTGGACTGGGATCTGCTTTATTACCGCAAGGTGATAAACGGATCTGAAGCCAATACTTTCTATAATATACAGCTGAAGACCAACCTGTTTGAAGCGCAGGCCGTTTATCCCCTGGATCCTGTCCGGAGTTTCCGGGGGACTATTGGTATACGCACGGACCGGTTTGTCACCCAGGCCATGGACCAGATATCGCTGTCCATCCCGGATTTTCTTCGCACCTATGGCGTCCTGCACCTGGAATATGTGTATGATAACACCATTAACCCGGCCACCAATATCTGGATCGGGACGAGGTACAAGGTCTTTACAGAGATTTACCCCCAGCTGAATGCGGCCAACAAAAACGCACAGTTCACCATGAATGCCGGATTTGATGCGCGCCATTATGTGAAGATCTACAAAAACTTTATCTGGGCTACCCGGGTTGCCGGAGACTTTTCCTGGGGAACCCAGAAGATCATCTATTATCTGGGCGGCGTGGACAACTGGCTTTTCCCAAAATATGACAATACGACCCCGATCAACTTTAGCGCCAATTATGCTTTCCAGACTTTATCTGAAAACCTTCGGGGCTATGATCAGAATATCAAAAACGGGAATAATGTTTTACTCATGAACACAGAACTGCGGTTGCCTGTTTTTGCCACCTTCATTGACCAGCCAATCAATTCCAATTTCCTCCGTAATTTCCAGATCACAGCCTTTGCTGATATTGGCACGGCTTGGAACCAGACCCTTTCATCCAAGGATGACAGCTACTTGTATTATGGGCAGAGTCCGGTGGTGATCCGGGTGAAGAACGGGGTTCTTGGCCCCTTTGCCGGAGGATACGGTTTCGGTGCAAGGACTACCCTGGCAGGTTATTTCCTGAGGGTGGATGCCGGCTGGCCGATGACCGGACTGTTTCATGGTTCCCCCATTTTGTATTTTGCCCTGGGTGTGGATTTTTGAACCGGAACAGGTTTTTTCTTTTTCCCGGACCCTTCCCCGGGCAATAAATCCTGCTTACTGCACCTGTTACAGGTCCCTCTTCCCAGGGCTAAGAATAATATGGGCCCAGACCAAAAACCCCTTTTTCCCGCAATCCCCCCAGAAAATCATCTTATTATCCGGATTCATCCCGGAGCGCTGGATATCCTGACTGCTTTTTTTGTATCGGGTGTGATTTAAAAGAAACTCACCGGAACTGATCCCCAGTTCATGGCCAGCAGAGTCCCTGGAATAAAATCTTTCTTTGGAGGGGCCGGATCGCCTGGTACGGATTGGATTCCAGCTTATCATTTCCGGTTCATTGCCGTCTTTTATTTTATGGCATTCAACGCTGTTCCCCTGATGGCCAGATTGAAGATAATCGGTAGTTTGAGGTATGGAATTTTTGTTTGGCTGATCATGAACCTGATCGTCATTCCGTGAAGTCAGGTTCACCGCAATCCAATGGGCTGAACCCAGGCATTCACTGGTGCGGTAATCCTCATGCTGATGTTTGGATTAACCCTTTCTCTGATTATCTGACATGATAAAAAAATCCAAATTGGGGTAGATGATTTCCCCTGCGAAACTCCATTACCAGGGTTCTTCAGTCATTCGGATTGAAAACCCGGCACAGGCAAATTCAGGGAAGATTTATCAAGGACCAAGAGCCAGTCTCCTTCAGATTTGGGGGTAAAATTGTGTAATCTGTCAGTCCTGATCACGCCAATCATGGTCGCATGTCCGTCCCTGGGATTATACCACCATGCCCTGACTGAAGTTTTCGATAAATGGCTCAGGTCCATGGTTACAGTCCTGCTCCTGGGCAGGTAAGCCATATAGGTATCCCCGCCCGGTGTTCCGGCTGCGCATACGTAATCCAGGCTTCCATAGACACCCCGGCCATGCTTGATCAGGTCATGGCTTGTATCCGGAACCAGCCGGTACCAGGGCCTGGATCTAAAAACCCGGAAACAGTATGCCATTTCTTTCATACCCTGGGTATTCATCAGCGGGCGCCAGTGGAGAAAAGTATAGCATTGATTTCCCCTCCTCCCGGGACTAAAACTGGTACCGGCGCATCCGCTAAGCAATCCATCATAATTCTTCCTGCGTATCCACTGATGATTTTCATTGTCGGCCACATGCGGGATATCGTGCTCATAACTTTGATCCAGTTGAAAGATCATCTTACCCCGGAGGTACCTCATCAGTTCGGTTTTATACTGGGGAGCGGCATTCCCCAGGGAAGATTCGGTGAAATCATAAAGCCCGTCCAGGTCCATATATTTTGCATACAACGGATTACCTGTAGACCAATTGGTTCCCGGGGAAGAATCGAAATGGCCGGTCCACAAATGATGTTTATCCCATTTCCTTATCCCGGAAATAATATTGTTCATATGGATAAACAGTGGACCTTCCCCGTTATTGTCTCCCCCGGCCACCCAGATGATATTGGTAAAATCCCGGTAACGCTTTCCCAGGTATTCCCCATAGAGAAAACTTTTCCGTGGACTATTTTCCGGACTCAGGAGTTCATCCCACCAGCCCTGATTTTTATCCCCTTTATACCCCAGGTAGCAGGGTACAAGTAATACCAGCATCCCCTTGCGGGCAGCCATTTGCAGGAATCGGTCCGCATGGTCAAAATAAGCCGGATTATAGGTGGAAAAATCCCATTTCCTGCTGAACGGAGGTATTCCCTGCCAGTCGGGCGGATGACCCGCAAAACGGGTGTCAAATGAAATCAGATTGACCAGCAGGGTATTAAACCCCTTCTCAGACACGCTGTCAATAAATGCAGATTCCTGCTTTTCCGATAATGCCTGGATCAGGCCCCAGGCTGAAATTTCCCTGATCAAGAACGGGACATGATGCTGATCGGTCAGGTATCTTCCATCAGGACTTAAGTGGAGGGGAAAAGCTACTGCAGGTGCAGGTTTTGCAGACCATCCCTGCAGCAATAAAACGATGATCAGGACCGCCGGTAATTTTAAAAACAGGGACCGGGACCGGGTAGACCTATTTTTTTTCATCAATACTCCTTTTTGATCCGCGATTCCCAAACCGTATCCGGTGAAATTTTTCCAATATCTCTCCTGTCTTTTAAAATTATGCATTAAATGTATAGAAACATTCCCTGCATCATCCTGCCGGTAAATTTGTGTTTAATGAGCCGTTCAGATACTACACCCCCAGTTTTATTTCCGAATTAGTTTGTAAAATTTGGAAACCCGATATATCTTCATATTTTAATTAAATCACTATGAAAAACATTAGATATATATGTTCAGGTATAATTCTGCTAATTATATCTTTTTCGGCGGTTGCCCAGGATGATCAAAAACTGGATTCGACGACGGGTATGCAAGCTTCCGGAACAAGGGGTCCGGATAATGTGTTCAAGCTAAACCTATCTTCCCTGGCACTCAAAAATATTTCCCTCCAGTATGAACGTAAACTGGGCCGGAAGTTCTCTGTTTGCCTGGGTTTCAGGCTGATGCCCCAGTCTCCACTGCCCTTTTACCCCCTGATTTTGACCCGGATCCAATCCCAGGGTTCGGACAGTTCCGGTCAAAATGCCATTAGAAATGCCCGGATTGGAAACTGGGCATTGACCCCTGAAATCCGTTTTTATACCGGGAAAAAAGGAGCGCCTCGTGGTTTTTATATCGCCCTTTTTGCCCGGTATGCCCAATTCAACATGGATGTTCCCATTACCTTTACCAGCCAGAACGGACAACCCTATAATCTGCAGCTTAACGGCAAGCTCAATGGCATCGGGGGTGGTTTCCTGCTGGGTTACCAATGGCTGATTGGCAGGCATGTTACCCTGGACTGGTGGATCTTTGGGCCCATGTTCGGGGTATCGAAAAGCAGCCTGGATGCAATCGCCGATCTGAGCGGATTATCCGCACAGGACAAACAGCAACTGGTAAATAATATCCAAACATTTGGCATACCCCTGACCACTATCAATGCCTCGGTCAGCAACAGCGGGGTACAGGTGAACGCAAATAGCGTCTTCCCCGGCATCCGGGGACTGGGGCTGAACCTGGGGATTGCCTTTTAAAAAAAAAGCTGAAGCAGCCTGGGAAGAAATACGATCATTCCGGTAATGGCCGCTGCCAGGGCGGCGATCAGCACGCCACCGGCAGCCAGATCCTTGATAAAACGTACTTTTTCGCTTTTTTCGGGAGAAACCAGGTCGGCAAGGGCTTCCATGCCCGTATTCATGGCTTCCGCAGAGAGCACCAGGCCCATTGCTAAAACGACATCCACCCACTGCTGGGCGGAAAGTCCAACCCAAATGCCCAGGAGGATAACCGCCAGGGCAACTACTACATGGATCCAGGCATTGTGCTCCCTCCGGATGAGTTCACCCAGGCCATGCAAGGCATGCATCAGGCTTTTTACCCTTGCTTTTAAAGAAAATGACCCCTTCTGCATAGATGGACAGCGCCTTTTTTATCCGGTAAATTTAACCTACTCAAAGCGGAAATTTACCGGATAATGGAAAACCGGTAAGCTCATCCCCATTTCGATCCCATTATACTTGCTGGCTGAGCTATCCAAACCGGGAAAGATCCGGAAATCCGACTCTTATTCAAAGCTAGCAAAAACGATGACCAGGAAAGGAATCGGGAGCGGGGCAGGGGGAAGGGACTGCCGTTATCCGGCGAGATCAGCCCGCTGCTATCCTGGTAATCCTCCCAGCGGAAATGCCAGCTTCCCCGGCTCAATACTTTTTTTTTGTCACGCACGTTCTTTCCCCGGTTTACATACTAACCACTGGCAGGGAACATGTTTTCAAAATCCCCTAAATTGTGCCTCACTCCCAGGGGGCTTATGCGGAAACTGTTTCTTTCAGTACTTTTAATCATCTTCGTGGAGCTGTCCCTGAATGCCCAGTTGCGAATAGTCCGCGGGACCGTCAGGGATATCAATACGAATGAGCGTATCCCCTTTGCTTCCCTCCGGTTTACGGGAACCAATACCGGTACAGTAACCAATGCTTCCGGGGAATATACGTTTAGCGTACCCAGGTATCCATCCGATTCCCTGACCGTTAACACCCTGGGCTTTGAAGTGATGACCCTCCCGGTCAATCTTGCCCTGGATTCCCAGACGGTGGACTTCCTGGTCTCCAGGGTGGGCTATTCCCTGGCCACATTCACCATCCATGCGGGAGTGAATCCCGCACTGATCATCCTGAAAAAAATCATCCGGAACAAACCCAAGAACAACAATGACAAGCTGGATAGCTATAAATATGAAGTATATAACAAACTGGAACTCGATATTGACAAGATCAACAAGGCAAAACTGATGCGAAACCGCCTGTTAAGACCTTTCGCTTTCATCTTTAATAATATTGATTCCACGTCCGAGGACCAGCCGTTCCTTCCTGTCTTCCTCACCGAGACCATTTCTGATTATTATTTCCAGAAAAAGCCCGCCCGCACCAAGGAAATCATCAAATCCAGCCGCCGGTCCGGTTTTAATGACCTTAACCTCACCCATTTCCTGGGGAATATGTATCAAAACATCAATATCTATGATAATTTCCTGCCTGTTTTCGATAAGAGCTATATCAGTCCCATCAGTGATATCGCTTCTGCTTATTATCTATTCAGGCTGGTGGACACCCAGTATATTGACAACCGGAAATGTTTTAAGATCACCTTCACCCCCAGACGTAAGGGAGAAAACACTTTTTTCGGGGATTTTTGGGTCAATGACACCACGTTCGCCATTCAGAAAATGAACATGCAGGTAAGTCCGGATGCCAACATCGATTTTGTTTCCAGGGTTAGTCTCACCGAAGAATTCAAACCATTGAATGACTCACTTTGGTTCCATGTGAAGGATAAGTTCATTGTAGATTTCATACCCCCGTCGGGACTGAAGACATTCGGGATAATTGGTCGCAAAACCACTTATTTCAGGCAAATCGTGGTCAATGACACCGCAGCCACAAATATTTTCTCAGATAAAAAATTCAGGGCCAATATCAATATTCTGCCGGGAGCCAATAAAAGGAGCAGGCATTATTGGGATACTCACCGGGATGTCCGGCTGGGAAAAAATGAAAAGGCCATTTATGCCATGGTCGACACCCTGCAGCGCATGCCCCTGTTCCAGAAATATTCCAATACCATTGTTTTTCTCACCACCGGTGTAAAAGACTTCGGACCCCTTGAACTGGGTCCCTATTATTATGAGTTTAGTGAAAATCAGCGGGAAAAATACCGGGTGGAACTTGATGCAGGCACTTCGGAAACGGTAAGCAAGAGCCTGTATTTCAATGGATACCTGGCCTATGGATTCAGGGACCGGGTGGTTAAAGGGCAGATCGCCGGCCTCTGGCTGATCAGCCGTAAACCCTGGAGTTACCTATATGGAACTTATATTCATGACCTGGATAATGGCACCGTATATAATGGAGAGATAGCTCCTGACAATATCTTCACCCTGGCAGTCCGGAAGCCGGGGATTCCGCAGAAGTTTGTACTCATTGATGAAAAAAGGGCGGAATACTTCAAGGAATGGTACAGTGGATTTTCCATTGACCTGAATCTGAGCAACACCCGGTTCACGCCTTATGCACCCCTTCCCACCAGCAATTATTTTCTTCACAATGTGACTGATTTTCAGCCCTTGAATAATTCTGAGATCGGCCTCACTTTCCGGTATGCATACGAGGAAAGATTTCTTAATTTATCCTATTCCCGGGTTAGCCTGGGCAGCGATTACCCCATTGTGGAATTCCGGTATTCGGCCGGAATCAGGGGCTTTCTGAAAAGCAATTACACCTATCATAAGCTTGGGGTGAATATTTCCGACAACCTGTCCATTGCCCCCTTTGGCAGTCTCTATTATGATTTTTATGCCGGGAAAATATATGGTACCCTGCCCTACCTCCTGCTGGAGGTCCATCCCGGCAATGAATTGTATTACTATGATAAGTATGCCTTTAACCTGATGAACCGCTATGAATACCTCAGTGACGAATATGCCGGATTCAACATCGAACATGATATTGGAGGGGGGATTTTCGATTATATTCCGCTGATCAGGCTACTAAAGCTTCGCCAGTTTTGGACGATCAAGGGGGTGATTGGAAGTCTTTCCCCTGATAACCAAACCCTCAACCTCCAGGGTGGCTATCCATTTAAAACCCTTAAGGGTAATCCTTATATGGAGATTGGCACCGGTATTTCCAATATCCTTCACTTCCTCAGGGTGGATTTTGTTTGGCGGGTGCTTCCTGTCCCTCAGCCGACCGAACCCAGGATTCTCAAATTCGGGGTATTCGGTAGTTTCCAGCTGGATTTCTGATATCCCTGGGATTTTAAAATTGTTCCGCAATATTCCCAATCCTATGTCCTGGATCATGCATTCTCTGCGGACCAGACTACATTCGGTAATCCGGCAGGAAGGCGTTTAAAAAACCTGCTCCTGCAATAAAGGAGTGCATGGGCTAATGCTTCTTTCCATATGCATGAAAACCCAATTCTATACCCGGTCAGCGGATTCCAATATCACCTGGCAGGCCGTTCTGACCTGTTCTTCGGTGATGATCAGGGGCGGAGCCAGCCGGAGGCTTTGGGGTGAAAATAGAAACCAGTCCACCAGCACACCCCGGGAAATGCAAAGTTTTATCACCTCCCGGTTAACCGCCGGGGAATCAAATTCCACCGCAATCATCAGCCCGAGTGCCCTGACTGCGATTATCCTGGGATGGATCAGCAGCCTGCTGAACAGTTTTCCCAGGGAGCTGACCCGACTGATATGATCTTCCTGAAGCAATATACTCAGGGCAGCTTTCCCCGCAGCACAGCACACCGGATGACCCCCGAAGGTGGTCATATGTCCCAGTTCTGGATTATTGGAAAGGGAACTCATGATCCGCTGATCCGCAATAAAGGCCCCCAGGGGCATTCCTCCTCCCAGGGCTTTGCCCAGCAGGAGGATATCGGGCACGATGCCGAACTGCTCAAAAGCCCATAAAGTGCCATTCCTGCCAAAACCACATTGTACCTCATCGAGGATCAGCAGGGTTCCGGTCTCATCACATTTACTTCGGACAGACTGCCACCAAGCTTTATCCGGTACGATCACGCCGGCTTCCGCCTGAACGGTTTCCCCGATCACACAGGCCATGCGGGAATTGATCATTTGGACCCCTTCCCCGGAATTATACTCCAGGTGCCGGATACCCGGAAGCAGGGGACGGTAGGCATTCCTCCAGTATTCGTTTCCCATGACGCTCAGAGCTCCATGCGTGGATCCATGATAACCCTGGTTAAAGGCCCCGATTTCCGGTCGCCCTGTAAAACGTTTGGCCAGTTTCAAAGCCCCTTCAGCCGCTTCCGCGCCGGAGTTGGTAAAATAAATGACCTGGAGGTTTCCCGGCAAAAGTTCAGCCAGCATGCGGGCATAGCTGAGCTGTGGGCTTTGGATAAGCTCTCCGTAAACGAGCAGGTGCATATACCGCCCAAGCTGATCCCTAACTGCATCCAGGACGGCGGGATGGCCATGCCCGATATGACATACCCCGATCCCGGCAATCATATCGAGGTATTTTTTCCCATCCACATCCCAGAGATACATTCCTTCAGCCCGGATGATCTCCAGCCCCAGCGGAGCATCCGATGTCTGGGCTAAATGACGAAGAAAAAGCTGTCGATGAGTCAGACTTTCCAATTTAGCTGGCTTGGTTTAAGTAAATATCTCGAAATTAGCAACTGATGGCTGACAAACCTTAAATTTCTATCGATGGCTTGCATTCTTCCGGTAAAAGGGATCCTACCCGTATTCGGCAAAAATTGTTTCCTGGCCCCAAATGCGACGATAGTGGGAGATGTCATTATGGGTGAGGAATGCAGCATCTGGTTTAATGCCGTGATCCGGGGTGATGTCAACGCTATCCGGATCGGGGATCGGGTAAACGTCCAGGACGGTGCTGTCCTGCATGCCACATATCAGAAAACAAAGACGATAATTGGTAATCAGGTCTCCATTGGTCATCTGGCAATCGTTCACGGATGCACCGTGGAGGACAATGTGCTGATCGGCATGGGAGCAATCGTCATGGATTATGCCCATATCGGGAGTCATTCGATCATCGCGGCAGGGGCAGTTGTGCTGGAAAATACCCGGGTGGAAGCCGGAAGCATTTATGCAGGAGTACCCGCCAGGAAAGTGAAAGATATCAGTCAGGAATTGATCCAGGGGGAAATCAACCGCATTGCCCACAATTATATCCAGTATGCCGGCTGGTTCCGGGAACCCCTGACCGGAACCCTACCCCCTGAACAACTTTCTCCGGGAAAACCCTGATCTGTCACTAGACCTGAAATAAAGAGGCTTTTTCCGGGGTAGCCATGCCAAACAAGCCTCAGAGGCTTTCCAGTATGCTGACATAACTGATATAGCGTTCTGGATGCAGCCTCCCCGCTTCCAGGGCCTGCTTCACCGCACAGCCTGGTTCATCCAGATGCACACAATTGTTGAACCGGCAATGCTCCAGCAATGCTTTCATTTCTGGAAAATAGTGGGATAATTCGCTTCGGGACATATCCACAATGCCAAATTCCCGGATACCCGGGGTATCGATCACCCTGCCTGCAGTTGGCAGGTCATACATTTCCGCAAAGGTGGTGGTATGCACCCCTTTGCCGGACCAGCCACTGATCTCCCGGGTCTTCAGGTCCATGCCGGGTATAATGCGGTTGATCAGGGAGGTTTTACCCACCCCGGAATGACCGATGAACAGGGTGGTCCCAGTGCCCAGGACAGCGATCAGGGCCTCCTGCCCCTGCTTTTCTTCATGGCTGGTGGTCAGTACCTGGTAACCGGCATTCTGGTAAATCGAGGAAAGCAAATCCAGCTTTACCCTGTCCTTTTGCCTGTATATATCCAGCTTGTTGAACAGGATGAGCACGGCAATATGATAAGCTGCTGCAGTAACCAGGAAACGGTCGATGAATCCCTGGGAAGTCCTGGGATCTCGGATGGAGGCAACCAGGATGGCCAGGTCGAGGTTGGCCGCAATGATATGCTTCTGGCTGATGTTGTGCGGGGAACTGCGCACCAGGTAGTTCCTGCGACGCAGGACTTCCGAAAGGGAAGCGGCTGCCCCATTGTCCTCCACCATCATTTCCACCTCATCCCCTACGGCAACCGGGTTAGTGGAGGTGATTTCAGTGTCCATTTTCAGCTTCCCCCTGATCCGGCATGGCCAGGTTTTGCCTTCCTTGGTCTTGGCAGTATACCAGCTCCCTGTGGATTTATAAATGGTAGCTTTCAAATTGGGAATGCTAATGGGACAAAAATAACCTCAAAATAGAAATTTCCCGGTTCCCTCAGGGGAGACTGCGAAAAATGGTATACCTGAGCAGGACTTCAAGCAAGAGCAGGGCGATAGCCGCGAGAGCGAATGGATAAAACAGTTCTTCATACCGTTTATAGGAGGTGATTTTCACTTTTGTCTTTTCCATTTTGTCAATCCGCTTATAGATTGCCGCCAGGGAATTATTATCTGTTGCCCTGAAATACAATCCCCCGGTCTCCTCAGCGATCTTTCTGAGCAGGGGTTCATCGATCTGGACCTGCATATCCTGCAACTGGGTCCCCAGCGGAGTCTGTACCGGATAGGGAGCTACCCCGTTGGTGCCAATCCCAATCGTATATATTTTTATACCATAAACTTTGGCTATTTCCAGGGCTGTGAGCGGGTCGATCAGTCCGGTATTGTTTACACCGTCCGTGAGCAGGATGATCACCTTGCTTTTGGCCTTGCTGTCCTTCAGCCGCTGTATACCGGTCGCTAATCCCATGCCGATGGCTGTCCCGTCTTCCAGGAGTCCCGTGTTCACTTTCATGATCTGGTTCTCCAGGACTGCATGATCCGTGGTGATCGGACACTGGGTGAAGCTTTCCCCGGCAAAGATCACAAACCCGATTCTGTCTCCCGGCCGGTTTTTCACAAAATTGACGGCCAGCTCTTTTGCAGCTTCCACCCGGTTTGGCTGGAAATCCTCAGCCAGCATGCTCCCCGATATATCCAGACAGATGACAATATCAATGCCTTCGCTATTGATATCCTCTGTCACATTGGACAGCTGGGGACGGGCCAGGGCCACAGAAATGAAAAGGATTCCCAAGATCCGGAGTATGAGCAGCAGCGGCCTTAATCTGGTTTTCCAGGAAGGGGGAATCTGTTTAAGTCCCTCCAGGGAAGACACTTTCAGGGAAGCCAGCTGCCTGCGACCTGACCGGATATGCCAATAGGCAATCAGGGGAGCCAGGGCCAGCAGGATGAAGAAAGCCGGGTAGGCAAAGCTGATATTTTTCAGATCTTCAGGTGTCATTATTCAGTTTATTGCCGGCTTATTTTTGCCGGGAAAAGATTATTTGGTTGCCATTTCGTTTTCCGGATTCAGTTTTTTGGGCCTGGTCCAGTCCACTATTTCCAGGGCTCTTTTCATACATTGCTCATGATCGGCTGCCATTGGCTGCATTTTCGCAAATTTGACCAGGTCAGCCATATCCAGGATGATCTGCAAGTTGTCTTTCTGCTGGCTCACAATGGTAATGTTCCGGATATGATGCATGAGCTCATCGGTAGTCTGTTCCATCGCAGGAATGCTGAACTGATCCTCCAAATAAACCCGGAGGATATCAGTTAGCCGGGTATAATAGTTTTTCACGAGGTTTTGCTGCCATAGTTTTTCAGACTCCAGCTTTTTCAGCGCTTTAAAGGCAGTCTCATCGGGCTTTTCCTTTGCCGCGGGGGGGGGCGGTGGCCGTTCCGGTCTTTTTCTCCTGATCAGGTACAGGATAAACAACACCAACACCACCACAGTGGCCAGCCCGACCAGGATATAAAGCAGGTAATCCATGATATTAAAAGGTACTTCCCGGATGGCCTTGATGGGACGGAAGGGGCGGGTGGTATCCACCGGGACTGTATTGACCATCAGGTAAAGGGAATCGGTGGTCAGCACCCCGTTTCCCGGGATCATCCGGAATGCAAATCCCGGAATCTTCCATAATCCTGAATCAAAATTGGTCAGGGTAATCGTTTGCCGGTAAACCTTGGAATTTCCGCTGGCAATGGTATCGATCGGGTTACGGGCAATTACCTGGAATTCATTGAAAGTATCCGGCACCACCGGCCATCCGAACTGGGTATCCCCGGATGGGCTCACTGCTTCCAGCACGAGGTGGAACTGCTGACCGATCAGAATCGAGGATGAATCTGTATGGGCATTCACCCGGGTCAACTGTGCACTGGCCGGACATAAAGCAGCAGACAACAGTAAGGCTGATAAAGCCGGACTGACCAGAAATTTACAGTGCCGGTACATAGTTCCAGGTCATCAGTTGTTTATATTCTCGTGGCAAAAAAAGATTGCAGGGTCCTTACATAGTCCTGGTCCGTCCGTATACTGATCAGGTCAGCCCCGCTTTTCAGGAAGGCCCCCCGGCAGTACATCAGGTGCTCTTCAAATTTCCGGGTATAAAAATGGCGGACCTGCTTGTCGGAAGTATCCACCCATTTCGCCGATCCCGTTTCTGCATCTTCCAAGCTGATCACTCCGGCAGGCGGCAGTTCCCGGTCCCTGGGATCAAAAACATGAATACCGACCACATCATGCTTTTTTGATGCTATAGTCAGGGCATCCCGGTAATCCGGGGAAATGAAATCACTCAGTAGGAATACAATGCATTTCTTCTTCATCACATTGTTGAAATACTTCAGTGTACCTGCAATATCCGTACCACCACGTCCGCTCCTGGCGGCCAGTAATTCCCGGATGATCAGCAGAATATGGGTCCTGCCTTTTTTAGGCGGAATGTATTTTTCCACTTTTCCCCCGAAGAAGATCAAGCCTACCTTGTCATTGTTATGGATAGCGGAGAAAGCCAGTACCGCACAGATCTCTGTGATCAAATCCTTTTTCCGCTGTTTCACGGTACCGAAAAGGGAACTTTCACTCACATCGACAAGAAGCATGACGGTAAGCTCCCTTTCCTCTTCAAAGACTTTCACAAATGGATGGGAAAACCTGGCCGTTACATTCCAGTCTATGGACCGGGTATCATCCCCGAACTGGTATTCCCTCACTTCGCTGAAATTCATCCCCCTCCCCTTGAACGCAGTATGATACTCCCCGGAAAATATATGGTTGGAAAGACCCTTTGTCTTGATCTCAATCTTGCGCACTTTCTTTAATAACTCTACAGTTTCCATTTGCTGTCTGATTGGTTATCCTTGGCTCAGGGCACTTCCACTACATTCAAAATTTCGCTGAGTATGTTTTCGCTGGTGATATTTTCCGCTTCTGCCTCATAGGTAAGTCCGATCCGGTGCCGCATCACATCGTAGCAGATACTGCGAACATCTTCAGGAATGACATAACCCCTTCTTTTCATGAATGCATAGGTTTTGGCCGCCAGGGCCAGGTTAATACTGGCTCTCGGAGACCCCCCATAAGCGATCAGGGGTTTCAGCTTGGTCAGCTTGAATTCTCCGGGCTGGCGGGATGCAAAGACGATATCCAGGATATATTTTTCAATCTTTTCATCCATATACACTTCCCTGACCATATGCCTGGCTTCAAGGATTTGCCGGGGGTCAATGACGGCATGTATGGTCGGTGATCCATCCGGGTTGAGGATCTGGCGGATAATACTCCTTTCTTCATCCCTGGTAGGATAAGTTACGGCGATTTTCAGCATGAACCGGTCTACCTGAGCTTCGGGAAGTGGATAAGTCCCTTCCTGTTCGATGGGATTCTGGGTAGCCAGCACCAGAAAAGGCTCTTCCAGTTTAAAGGTATTATCTCCGATGGTCACCTGCCTTTCCTGCATGGCTTCCAGCAAAGCGCTCTGGACTTTGGCCGGAGCCCGGTTGATTTCATCGGCAAGGATAAAGTTGGCAAAGATGGGTCCCTTCCGGACCACGAATTCATTTTTTTGCTGGTTGTAGATCATGGTGCCCACTACATCCGCTGGAAGAAGATCCGGGGTAAACTGGATACGGCTGAAACGGGCATGAATGGCCATGGCCAGTGACTTGATGGAAAGGGTTTTTGCAAGGCCCGGTACTCCTTCCAAAAGCACATGACCCTGAGCCAGCAGGCCAAGCACCAGTCGATCCACCATATACTTCTGACCGACCACCGCTTTACCTATTTCCAGATTAAGCAGGTCCACGAATGCGCTGGCCTGGTTGATCCGCTCATTCAGTTGCCTGATATCATATCCCATGTTTTCCATCCGCTGGAGTTTAAAAGATTTCTAAAATAATGGTTAAGTTTGCAAAACTATAAAGAACGGACCCCCAATCGCTGTTAAAGCCCTGTTAAATATCCTTTGTTTATTGACTTCATTATCAACGGGGAACTGGCAGCAAAAATCGTACAAAAAATCCGTACATATTGTTAAAATTTAAATGCTGAACCAAACAGGGAATGGAGGATTTTAAAAAAAACTGGACAGAAGTGGAACAGATGCTGAACCAGAAGTTCGGTAAAATCCCGAACCTGGAAGCCATCCTGTTCCTGGTCGGAATACAGGAGTCGGGTCAACTGCGCAGAAAGTTCACCAAGGAGCAAAAGCAGGATCTGATGCATGTTGCCGTGTGTGCCCTTTTATCAAAGAGCGGATATTATTTTTTGGAATCTCATGACAGCGATGGCTGGCCCCATTACACCGAACTCATGCCGGTGCCTCCAATGAATATGGAACAGCAGGAAAATTTCCTTAAAACGCATATCATCGACTATTTCCGGGAGGATAATCATATTGCATCCCTCGAGCCAACTGATAAATAACCAATTTGAAAAAGTGTAGCCTTTTAATTATTCTTTCCGTTCTGGTATTCCTTCATCCGGCAACAGCCACCTGGAAGCACCGGAAGCTGAAGATCGTTACTCCATACGGTGCCATGATCGTCCTTCTTTCCGACGAAACCCCGCAATACCGCGACAATATCATCAGGCTGGTGAAAGCCAGGTTTTATAATGGCCTGCTCTTCCACAGGGTCATCAGGCATTTTATGATCCAGGGCGGTGATCCGGACTCCAGGCATGCTAAACCGGGCATGCTCCTGGGCAACGGGGGTGTCGGTTACACCTTACCGGCAGCATTCAGGCCGGATCTTTTTCACTGCAAGGGTGCCCTTGCCGCAGCCCGGGATGATAATCCGTTAAAAGCATCCTCCGGATGCCAGTTTTATATTGTAGAGGGCAGGCCATATACGGACCAGCAACTCGATCAATTGGAAAAAAGCATGCATCGTAAAATACCTGCTGCCCAGCGTATGGTGTACAAAACCCTTGGAGGCACTCCCTGGCTGGATCAGAACTATACTGTTTTCGGGCAGGTTATCCGGGGTATGAATGTCATTGACAGGATTGCCGCTGTGGCCACGGACAAGTCAGATCGACCCATAAAAGATATCCCGATGAAAATCAGGCTTATCCATAAATTTTTATTCTTTTGAGGTCAATATCTTACTTTTACCAGACAATGGATTTGCATGAACTATCCTGAAAATCTAAAATATACTAAGGATCATGAATGGATCCTTTCCGAGGGCAATACCGCCACAGTCGGTATTACTGATTTTGCCCAGCGGGAACTGGGTGATATTGTCTATGTGGAAGTCGGCACCGTGGGAAAGACCCTGAAAGCCAATGAAGTCTTTGGAACCGTGGAAGCAGTGAAAACCGTATCTGACCTTTATCTTCCGCTAGACGGGAAAATTGAGGAGCTGAATCCCAATCTTGAAAAAAAACCGGAGCTGGTAAATCAGGATCCTTACGGAGAAGGATGGATAATCCGGATGTCCCTGAATAGCGGGGGGGATTCTGCTCATCTGATGGATGCGGCTTCTTATGAAAAGCTTACTGGTTCCTGATGACTATGGCCGAACTTCAATCCGAATCCAACCTGAAACGAGTTGGTTATTTCATTCCAGCCATTGTCTGGACGATCATACTGCTTACCCTTTGCCTGGCACCCGGAAAAGATATTCCAAGCATCCCCTGGCTGAACAGCATACACTTCGATAAAGTGGTTCATTTTTGCCTGTTCGGCGGTTTTGTATTGTTTTGGTGTTATGGCATCCTGAAACAGGAGAATACCGTATTATTCCGCATCGTCCTGCTGTTCACCCTGCTGTCCATTTCCCTGGGCATTGCCGTGGAATTCATGCAAAAATACTGGATACCAGACCGTGATTTTGAAATCGGGGACATGATAGCCGATGCCGCGGGCGCCATCTTAGCGGCCATCCTGTTCAGCAGGTTCAAGGAAAAACTACGCAATTTTCCCAAGGCCCGTTCAGGAAAAATCCGGGCAGGTCACTGACTATCTGTTCAGCATGATCCCCCAGATTATCGGGCATCCCTGCCTAATGGCTGACTGAAGATGGGTTGGACGCTGGTGAAGGTGCATTAACCAGGTTGCCATATATATCATAATATCGGATTGCCCCGAACTGGGTGATCTGCGGGGCGATATCACTGGCTTTGCCCACCAGCACGATGACCGAATGTTGGGGATTGATGAATTCCCTGGCCGCCTGCTGGATTCCCGCAGGAGTAACCGCTTCCAGGCTTTTCAGGAAGTTGCGGTAATAATCCTTCGGCATATGGTAGTAGGAAATGTTTCGGGCAAATTCTGCAATGCGGGCTGGGTTTTCCAGGGAACGGGCAAAATTACCGGAAAGGGAATTCTTAAATCTTTCCAGCTCATCTGGACTTACTTCCCGGTTACGCATATCATTCAGATCATCCATCATCCGTACAATGGCACTGTCGGTCACCGCATTGCGGACCGCGGTGCCTGCTGAAAATGAACCCACCAGTGGATCATTGGACAGGGAGCAGTAGGCTCCATAGGTATATCCGTGTTTCTCCCTCAGGTCCATGAACAGGTGGGAAGTGGACCCTCCGCCCAGGATATCATCCATAAGGATGGCCGGAAAGTTCTCCGGGTCACCCGGCTTTAACAAAATAGTATTGGCAATGCTGATATTGGTCTGTACGGAAGCATCCCGGTTTACCAGGGCTACGAATGTCCTGGCAGGGGTCTTGGGGTACGGGAAATGATGTACCGGGACCTCTCCGGCCTTCCAGCTCCCTAAATATTCCGAAGCCAGCTGCTTTGCCCTTGGCAGGGTGATATCTCCAACGAGGACCAGGTATCCCACATTAGGCTTCCAGTATTCCTGGTAAAAGTTTTTCAGGTCATCCAGGCTGATCCGGCCAACGGTCTGTTCAGTCTCCACTTCTCCGTAAGGATGGTCCTTGCCGTACAAAAGCAGGGATGACACATTTTGTAAAATGCTTTGCGGATCATCCTTCTGCTGGGCGAGACCTGACAGGGTCTGCTTTTTTAAATTGTCCAGCTCAGCAGCAGGAAATGAAGGATGCAGCACGATATCTGCCATGATCGCGAAGATCTTTTGGAAATTCCTGGTCAGGGAAAAAGCAGATGCACCCTTGCTTTCTGTGTGCACATATCCGCCCAGAAAATCGATCTCCTCGTCCAGCTGGGTTTTTGTGCGCGTCATGGTGCCCCTCCTCAGGATCTCACCGGCCATATCTGCATACCCCACCTTATCTCCTTCATCCACAGGTCCAAATTTAAGCAGCAGGGATGCAGTCACCTGGGGCAGCTGATGGTTCTCCACTACAAATACCCGCAGGCCGTTGGACAGCCGGAAGGTATCCGGCTCACCGATATTGATCTGCGGAGCAGGCCCGGGTTGCGGAGCCCGGGTTCTGTCCACCTGAGCCCGGGCGGTTCCCGCCAGGCCAAGGATGAACAACAAAAAGATAGTTGGCTTTCCCATATTTTGTTTTCAATGTGACAGGCCATTTTCAGGCACATAATATAAGACCACCCGGTTGTCCGCATTCAGGTATTTCCTGGCTACGGCCCTGATCTTCTCCCGGGTCACTTGGTGGTATCTCTCCAGTTCGGTGTTAATCAGGTTGGCATTCCCGAAATATACCAGGTAATTGGCCAGGCTTTCTGCTATACCCAGCATGGTGGAATTACCGGTCACAAAGGCTGTTTCAATCTGGTTCATCACCTTTGTATACTCCATTTTGCTCACCAGGCTGCTTTTCAGGCTGTCTACCTGGCCGTCCATCATTTTCTGCAGCGTATCAGGGCTGACTCCCAGGTTTGCCAGGGCGATATTGATCAGCAAGCCGGCATTTTCATTGAAATAAGGATCTGTACCCACATAGGCCGCCTGCTGCGTACTGTCCACGAGTTCCCTGTTCAGCCTGGAAGAAGGACCTCCGGATAAAATAACAGACAGTATCCGGGCGGCATAATAATCTGTTGAACCCTCCCTGGGCATCCGGTAAGCTTCGATCACGGCCGGAAGGCGGATATTATCCCTGATCACCGCCTTTTTTTCCGCATCAGTGAGCGGCTCTGGTTTAACCACCGGCCGGATGATCGGAATTTTCCCGGCCTGGATCGGTCCGAACCAGGATGAAATCATTTTTTTAGTGCTGTCCAGATTAATATCCCCTGCAATGGAAAGCACGGCATTGTTAGGGACATAGTAGGTTTTATAGAAACTGATGAACTCGCCCAGGGTGGCTTTATTGATGTCCGCCATGGTACCGATCGGGGGATAACCATATGGGGTGTGATGGAAGGCCCTTTTCAGTACCTGGGCAAACACTGAACCATAAGGCTGGTTATCAAACCGCATGCGCTTTTCTTCCTTCACTACCTTCCTTTGGGTGTTCACTCCGGCGCTGTCTATCCGGGCATGCATCATCCGTTCGCTTTCCAGCCAGAGGCCAAGGGCCAGCTGATTGGAAGGAAGCACTTCATAATAAAAGGTCCTGTCCTGCGAAGTATTGGCATTAAGGGTTCCGCCTGCGTCGGTGACATATTTCATGAATTGACCCCTGGCGATATTGACGGAGCCTTCAAACATAAGATGTTCAAAAAAATGGGCAAAACCCCTCCTGCCGGGAACTTCATTCTTGGATCCTACATGATAGAGCACAGTCACTGCCACCACCGGCACGGATATATCCCGGTGAAGGATCACCTTCAACCCATTGGGAAGGCTATACTCCAGGAAATTTATCTTCCGGCCCTGACCGGAAGCTACCATGGCCGGTATACTATAAACGATAAGCAGTATAAGCCATTTTTTTAGAGCCATAAGCCGCTGGATTAAAGGACAATATTAGGGGATTATATACCATTTTAGCTCATGTTCGTTCATTAAATGAATTACTTGTTAATAATAACTGATGGTATTAAGTTTCTCTAAATTTAAATGTCTATGGAAATCTGACAATTACAGATCGGCGGAGATCGGGGAATAGAAAGGCAAAACGGTTAAAGGGAAATTTTAGGACCCGTTATTTCCTCACACAAATGATTAGGCAAGTCATTATATTGTTCATTTAAAACCTGATTTTCTTGTCCATTACAGCACATGAAAATATTAGGAGGTTGGAAATGTGTTTTTGCAAAATTTCTTGAAATTGTTTCTGAAATAAAAATATTCTTATGGCATAGATCACCAGATGCACTTGGTTCATCTATTATATTGATTTCTTTTGGAAGTGCAAATGATCTTAAATCTTCTAAATCAAACTTGCAAAATATTATTGGGTCGTCAGCTACTATTCTATAATAGCGAATTACGTGTGCACAAATT
Organism: Chitinophagaceae bacterium; assembly: GCA_035533815.1. Taxonomy (GTDB): domain Bacteria; phylum Bacteroidota; class Bacteroidia; order Chitinophagales; family Chitinophagaceae; genus JANWKA01. The sequence continues at coordinate 61,518 of DATLTB010000075.1, read as the reverse complement.
GATCTGCTACTATTGTCCCTTGCACAATCTTCTCCGAATACCGAAATCCCCCCACTGTTCGCAAAGGTGGAACTGGGAAACCGGCGGACATTACGATCATATTTTCGCCAATTGAGTATACGGATGAGGACCATTTTTTAGATTCATTTTTTAGGTTTTCTGAGATTTCTTTGTATGAAATATTTTCTATTACATTTTCAATTTCATAATTGGTACCAATTCCACTTTCTTGGCAAAAATTAAATCTTTGATTATCTTTAATGGTTATGTAAATGGCTTGATCTTCAAAATAAAAACCAATAATTATTCCTCCATCATCCCCTGGAAACGCATCTCCTTCAAAACCCAAACTTGAACCGATTCTATATAGCTGTATGGCCGTTTGAATAATATTGTCTGGAGATGGTTTCCCCTTTCCAAAATCCCAACCTTCCGGTAACATGCCAAAGCTTTGAATTTTTTTTATCATATTATTATCCACGTACCAATTATCAATTTGATCGGTAGAAACAGAAGACCCAACAATATGAAATTCAGGAAGTAGGTTCATTTTTCGGATTTCTTAAATCATTCAATTTATTTAGCGTTTTTACTTCTCCAAAAATATTTTCAACTTCCATGATAGTTTTATTTAGAGATTCAGCTAAGCTTTTAGCTGCACTATGTGGCATTAAAAAAACTTGTTGCGGAACTCCATTTTGAATATGAATTAAGAAAGTTTCTGTATTTGAAAAACCCGTAATGAAACTGTTCATATATATCTTCGGCACCAATGGGGACTTAAATGCAAAATTTAGACGTTCATTATCTTCATTATGTGAATTGTCGTCTGCCATAATAAATATTTATTATATAAATGTATGAATTTAAAATTAATGGGAACTTCTATTTTTCCTTTTTTCGCTTTGTTTTAACAGTTGTATTTGCTGCCAAGTCTACTGCATCCTCAAAACGCCTATCCAATCCAACCCTAATTTCAGAAGGATAATTCTTGTTCTTCTTTGAAGAGGCTAAAACAGATGAAACCCAGGCAGGAGATTTTTGCACTTTTTAATCATGCAGGAAAACTACGATTTATTAATTAGATTTTTATAGGCCGCCTTCCTTTTATCCATTGCAAATTATCCTTAAGGCATTCGGAAATATTTAATTTCCATGTATTAAATCTCTAAGCTGCTTCCTCGACATAACGCTTGAAATGTTTTTGACTAACGTAATGGTAAATTCCATAAACAGACCTTTTAAACTGGGCAAAAAGGATTTCTGTGTCACTGGTAGTACAGGGGCCGTTTACGTACTGCCCTTGCGTATGATTGACGTAAAATGGCCCTTATTCTGGGTATCTCCATCTAAACAATCATAGATAGGGGATGAATCCGTTATAATAACGGAATCCTGACTTACAACCCCCTTAATGACCGGGATTACATTATCGGCTGTTGCCCGGGCATAACATTCAAAACCGCAGGCCCTCCTTTTTCCAAAAATACCCATGACAGGCCTTTTCTGTATATCTCCCAAACCTAAAAAGGCTTCTTTGTGCTTTAGGTTGCTTTTATTGGCCTCAATTCCCCCGTGAAAGGTTTCGTCAACTATTACCTCCGCCTTCAAAATCGGGGTAGTTTTGGCGTTGCCATCTCCATAACACGATGCAGGAAAAACCAGGCTACCTTTTTGGTGCAGCCCAAATCCGGGGCAAGTTGACAGGATCTAATGCCCTTTTATGGGAAGTGCAAAGGTATAAGACTCCAAACCATAGTTTTAGATGTATTTTAGAGTTTTCAAAAATGGAACCCACTTTGACTGTGAATTTCTGGTCGCAATGCATCTTATTGCCGCACTTGAATTGCCCTCCATTAGCCAGACGGTAACCTTATGGGTTCCGCAATGAGGGCAAATCGGGGTTCCCTGTCACTTCCATCCAGGTTGGCCCAGCAAGTAAGTTCATCCTGAAAGTGGATAAGCAGTTCGTGAAGGGTTTTAAAATTAAGCATTGTTAATAGTTTGTAACTATACACTGTTAAATGAAAAAAAATAACTTCTTTATAGGAAGTTTTGGGTATTGCTTGCTATCCACAAACCAAACTCCATCAATGATAACCACCTGCATTTTATTTTCCTTTACCAGCTTGTAAATATGGGAGGCCGTTACACCCTCCCTGACTCGCTCCTTCAATCGAAAAACACTTCAATGAAGATGGTGCAGAATAGTTTGAATATTTTGAGTTTACGAAGGAGGAACAGGAAGAATTGAAAACCGAGGCTCAAAATAGTTTTGAATCGAGTTGGCTTGGATGGACAACAGATGAAAAAACCGGAGAAATAAAAGTTATTGCCCACGGATTATGAAATATTGAACGATTGCGGGCTCAATTATTGGCCGAAAGTTATCCAATTGCAGACTTTCAATCGACCCTATCCGGCGACCATTAGGGTTTTTTTTAAACATAAAATTAAATTGGTCAACCCTATTGATAATTAGCTCAAATATATCTTCTATGCTGGGGCAGTCTCCAAAATCTCCAATTATAAAAGTTGTTTGAACCTCATAATGTTGATCCTCAATAACATAGCATTGAATTTTACATTCAGCTTGAATGGTATCGACTTTTTGTTTTATGACCCCATTGAATGGTATTAATTTGACCTTAACAACTGAATTTTTTTTAGAATCTTTTTTGGAGCCGGGAATATTGGCTGTTAAAAGACCTAGAACCGAAGGTATAGTTTTTAGTATTTTCATATCTAAATATAGTAATCCATTTTTCTTAACACCTATCATGCCAAAACGCCAGCAAAAAGGGGAAAACTGCCGTTGCCTGGATTGGCCAGTTCTGCTAAAACCACTGGAAATATTATGGGGTAAAGAAGTATATAATTCACCAATATCACAGTAAAAATTTCATCAGCCATGGTACTTGCCTGGACGCGGAGGCACCGTCCATAATCCGGCAATGAAGCACCAGTGCTAAAAGGAATGACAAGGTGGCCCCTGCTTCCTCCGATCAGTTAACCTGCACCCTGAATTTCTCCGCATTCTCGGCAAATTGCAAGGCATCCAGCATATCTTGTAAATTCCCGTTCAGAAAGCTTTCCAGATCATACATGGTGAACCCTATGCGGTGGTCCGTGACCCGGCCCTGGGGAAAGTTATAGGTGCGGATCTTGGCAGAACGGTCTCCGGTTGACACCATGCTTTTGCGGTGACGGGCAATTTCATCTTCCTGCTTATGCACGGCATCCTCATATAAGCGGGTTCTTAGCATCTTCATGGCTTTTTCCCGGTTCGCCAGCTGGGTGCGTTCAGTCTGACATTCCACGACTACCCCGGTGGGGATATGGATAAGCCTTACCTTGGTCTCGACCTTGTTCACGTTTTGCCCTCCCGCACCCCCGCTGCGGGCCGTTTCCAGCCGGATATCGCTATCGACGATCCGGATATCCACCTCCTCTGCCTCCGGTAATACGGCTACCGTGGCTGCTGAAGTATGTATCCTCCCCGATCCTTCGGTGGCCGGCACGCGTTGCACCCGGTGTACCCCGGACTCGAATTTAAGGATGCCATATACATCCTCTCCCTGTACTTCCACCACTACCTCTTTATATCCTCCCATTGTTCCGGGATTTTCATTCATCAGCGCCGTGGTCCATCCCCTGTTCTCACAATAGCGGAGGTACATCCTGAGGAGATCACCGGCAAAAAGGCTGGCTTCATCTCCGCCTGTTCCGGCCCTGATCTCCAGGATCACATTTTTTTCATCCTGTAGATCCTTCGGGATGAGCAGGTTCCTGATCACCGCTTCCAGCTCCTCTTTGCGGGCGGCCAGGGCTTCGGTCTCCAACTTTGCCAGATCACGCAGTTCGGCATCATCGCCGGCCAGCACTTCCCGGTTAAAGGCGATTTGATCCAACAGTTTACGGTACAGCTGGTGGGCCTGGACAATTTTTTCCAGGGCATGGTATTCCCTGCTCAGCTGGCTGAACTTCCGCTGGTCACTGACCACATCGGGATTGGTCAGGGACACTCCGATCTGTTCGAACCGGGCTGCAATGGCCTCCAGTTTGTCCAACATATGCTACTTTTGACCTGGGCCCTGTTTTGCCTGTTGCAATTCAGGACAGGATGTAAAATTAAGACTCCGTGGATATATGTTGAAATTTGCTGCTGACCGGTTATTCACGGGATACCGCCTGTTGGGTCATGAACATGTCCTGGTTACCCGGGAAGACGGGACCGTGGAAGCCATTATTCCCAGATCCGAGGCAGGTGAGGATATCCGGGAATTCAGGGGATGGCTGTCTCCCGGCTTTATCAATGCCCATGGGCACCTGGAACTTTCCCATATGAAAGGAAAGATTCCTGAAGGGACCGGTCTGGTCCGGTTTCTGATGGAAGTTACCCAGCGGCGTAACCAATATGGCCCTGAAAACATGGTCAATGCCATGGATGATGCGGAAAAACAAATGCTCGAAGGGGGGATCGTGGCTTGCGGGGATATCTGCAACACCAGTCATAGCCTGCCGCAAAAACTTGCCCGGAAGCTGGTTTATCACTCTTTTATTGAACTGACTGGTTTCACCGAAGATAATCCCGGACACCGGCTGCAGCAGGCTGGAAAGCTGAAGGAAGAATTCATCAGTCATGAACTAACTGCCTCCATCGTCCCTCATGCCCCATATTCCGTATCCGAAAGCCTATTCGGCCTGGTCGGGAAACTCCAAGAAGATAATCCTGTTTCCATACACAATCAGGAATGCGAAGAGGAAAACAATCTCTACCGAGATAAAACCGGCGGATTTCTCCACCTGTATGAAAAGCTGGGTATTGATCCCGGCTTCTTCCAACCCACCGGACAAAGCAGCCTGAAAAGCTGGTTGCCCTGGATGATACTTAAAAAAAAGCTGATCCTTGTACACAATACCTGTAGCTCCAGAGAAGATATCCTTTTCGCGGAACAGGCAGGCCATGAACTTTTCTGGTGCCTTTGTCCCAATGCCAACCTGTATATTGAAAACAAACTGCCTCCCATTTCCAGTTTGAGGGAAAACAAATGCAGGATTATCCTGGGAACAGACAGCGTGGCTTCCAATCACCAGCTTTCGATACTGGAGGAGATGAGAACCATACACCGGCATTTTCCGGATATTACTCCCGAAGAGATACTGGGCTGGGCGACAGTTAACGGAGCTTATGCCCTGGGATTAAGTAAAAGATTGGGAAGCTTCCACCAGGGTAAAAAACCCGGAGTGGTATGGTTGGAATGCGGTGAGGATGGTTTTCTGTCTGGTAACAAACCGGTCAAATTTGTATGCTGATACTGTTTAACCCGGTCTTTCCTGACTTGGTCCGGATCCAACGGAAAATAAAGACCGAAACAGGGAGTTACCATGCTCCGGAATTTACCCTGACCGGTTAAAATACCGGGGAAATGATTTCATCGTCTGCCATTTTATTCCAGTGACCCCGGAAAATAACTCCTCCGGCCCTATCGGGTGTTCTCTGGTAAGATGAGTACTATGCTAAAGCTTTGGTTTTTGGTAATCGCCTCGGAGCATGTTATAAATCAGGGACGCTAAATCCGCTTCAATGCTGCCTTTCGCAGATTCCACGATCCTGCCGGCTTCTCTGCCATGATACAGGAGGATAAAGGTGGGTACCTGGGTGATATGGTATCTTTCCGTTTCATCTCCCAGGGTTTTCTTGCTGGTGTCCACTCCATATAGCCGGATCCGGTCGAGCGGGAATCCGGCGCTGATCATGGTCCGGTAAAATGCCGGCAGCAGGTGCCAGGTATCCGGGCACCAGGTGCCTGCGAACACCACCAGGTCAAAGCTGTCCCGGTATTCTCCGATGTAGCGAACCAATTTACTGTCCGGGATATAATCGTTCACTCCCTGGTAAAACCAGCTGAAAGAAGGATCGTTGGCCAGCATCGGCTCGGTGATAATACCGGTCAGCACTTTATGTCCTTCTCCATCCCAGGAGGTATGATACAGGCTATCCTGTCCCCGGGCATTCAGCCCGGACAGGGTCAGTATGAGGCAGCAGGTAATCCGGCAGATCATGTCTTTATCAAATATTCTCCCTGAGTTGCACCAGAAAGTCCCGCAATCTCTGCAGGGATTGGATCATTTCAAAATTTTTTGCGGTACGAACCCCGTCCTCTTTCAGCTTTTTCCTGGCTCCCTCAATGGTAAACTTGCGAACCCTGAGCAAATGATAAATCAGGCAAAGGTTCTGCACATCCTCCTGGCGGAACAATCGGTCCCCCTTCTTGTTTTTCCGGGGCTGAAGAACATCAAATTCGTTTTCCCAAAACCGGATCAGGGATGCATTAACCCCAAATAGTCCTGCCACTTCACTGATGGAATAATATTGTTTGCTCAGGGACATTTTCTCTCCATTGAGCGGCAACAGGGGGTTAACCCCTGATTCTTTTAGTGGCTTTCGTCCCCTTTTTGCAGCGGGAGGCAACTTTTGTTCTCCCTTGGGCTGATCATCCCCGGGCACTCCGGCATGCTGTTGATCAGGCGAGAATAGATCCAGCTGATCCATGACTGATCGGTTTAAACGCATTTAACCCCGTCTTCCCAGACATCCGGTTCATCATCAATCCATGGATTGGTTACCGGAGGAAGCGATCTTGAGCATCCTTTCATATTGCTGGGGAGTCAGGTCATTGTAAAAGTAATACACCGGGTCCACTTTCACTCCATTTCGGATCACTTCATAATGGCAATGCGAACCGGTGGATTTACCAGTACTGCCCACCCATCCGATCACTTCCCCCCTTTTAACTGAATCACCCTGGTGCACCTTGACCTTCACCATATGTCCATATAAGGTCTGATATCCGTACCCATGATTGATGATTACATGGATACCATAACCACTGTCATCAAAACCTGCCATTTCCACTATGCCATCCCCGGTTGCATATATAGGGGTTCCCGTCGGAGCCGCAAAATCCAGTCCGGGATGAAATTTCACCGTTTTATAAATGGGATCCACCCGGTACCCGAATCCGGAAGATATGCGCGACAGGTCCTTGTTCGAAATGGGTTGGATTGCAGGAATACAGGCCAGCATTTTCTGTTTGTTCGCGATCAGCTTGTCAATCTGATTATAGGATTTCCCCTGAACTTTAATCCGGTGTTCGATTTCTTTAAGATTGACGGTGGCGCTTTGAACCAAAGCTTCATCAGAATAATTCTGCAATTGCAGGTATTCAGCCTGTCTGACCATTTCACCTGCCCTGGCACTGTCCGGTATTGGGGGAGCATTAAATATGGCCCTGTAAATTCCGTTATCCCTTTTTTCAAGGGCTCCCAACTCCTCTTTCACTGAACCCATATGTCCTTCCAGCGCATCATATTGCTGTTGCATCCCGTTCAGTTCCTGGGTGAGTATTTTTTCCCGGGGAGATTCAATGAACCGGTAAGCGATGGAAATAATGATCAATGAGGTGACCAGGGCTGCTGATATAAATCCCAGAATGCGGGTGATCTTTACCCGCAACGGGATCACCAGTTTTTCATATTTCAGGGACTGGGTATTATAGAAGTACTTAATCTTTTTCATGTAATCCACTCATTGGGTTTCCCTGTTAATAATAACCGGACATCCGGGCTTGGTAAAACAAGATTTCCTGATCTTACCGGATACACGCAGAAAATCCGGCAGGTTTGATACTTTTGTATACTCTCCTTCTGGGGAACTATCACATACCGGCTGGTGATTGAAGGGGTTATCAATCACCCTGATACCATCCCCAGTCATTAAAAATACACATTTATCCGGGGGAGATCATTCAATTTTGCGAATGTATTGTTAAAATTCTAAAACCGGCAGGCAAGATGACATCAGACGAGATCAGGCAGCAGTTCCTTGTGTTCTTCCGCAACCGGGGGCATCAGATTGTTCCATCCGCACCCATCGTGATTAAAAATGATCCTACCCTGCTGTTCTCGAATGCCGGCATGAATCAGTTCAAGGATTATTTTCTGGGAAATAAGGCCATCGAATTTAAAAGAGTGGCGGATACGCAAAAATGCCTGCGGGTTAGCGGCAAACACAATGACCTGGAAGAAGTCGGGACTGACGGCTATCACCATACGATGTTTGAGATGCTGGGGAACTGGAGCTTCGGGGATTATTTTAAGGAAGAAGCCATTGCCTGGAGCTGGGAACTGCTGACTGAGGTATACGGCATTGCGAAGGACCGGCTTTATGTGACCGTGTTCGGGGGCGATATAACGGATAATTTACCCCGGGATGAGGAAGCCCTGGCTGCCTGGAAGAAATGGCTGGAGCCGGATCGAATCCTGACAGGAAGTAAAAAAGATAATTTCTGGGAAATGGGAGATACAGGACCCTGCGGGCCCTGTACTGAGATTCATATAGATTGCAGATCGGATGAAGAAAGGCGGCTAATCCCCGGTAGCAGCCTGATAAACGGCAATGACCCCCAGGTCATTGAGATCTGGAACAATGTATTTATACAATTCAACCGCTTACAGGACGGCAGCCTGATCCCCCTTCCAGCCAGGCATGTGGACACCGGAATGGGCCTGGAAAGGCTGGTCCGGGTCATTCAGCAAAAACAATCCAATTATGATACTGATTTATTCAGCCCGGTGATCCGGGAAACGGAGCGTCTCAGCAATAAAAAGTATACCGGGGGGGATTTCGGAACAGATATCGCTTTTCGGGTGATTGCAGACCATATTCGGGCCATCTGTTTTACCCTGGCCGATGGCCAGTTGCCCTCCAATACAGGAGCCGGATATGTGGTCCGTCGGATCCTTCGGCGGGCGGTCCGCTATTATTTTTCCTTTTTCGGGATCAGGAAGCCCCTGCTCTATGAACTGGTCCCCGTACTTGCCCATCAGTTTAACGGGGTATTTCCTGAACTGATTAACCAGGCAGATTTTATTAAAAAAGTGGTTTTTGAGGAGGAGGAAGCCTTTCTCCGGACCATCCAGTCTGGGATGTCCCTGTTCAATGCCTTCCTGCAGGATGAAGAATCAAATGTTCCCGGTAACAGATCAGGTATTGGTGATCGGCCAGGGCAAATCAGGATAAGTGGGAGGAAGAAATCAGTTAATTTGGAAAGCGCGGAACCCAAAAACATACCCGGGGAATTTGCTTTTGAGCTATATGATACATTCGGGTTTCCGCTAGATCTGACCAAACTGCTTGCCCGGGAAAAAGGCTGGATCGTGGATGAAGAAGGCTTCAATAGGTGCATGCTGGAACAGAAAACCAGGAGTCGCAAAGCCACCGCACAGGATGCGGGAGACTGGGTAGTTTTCAGCGAAGGTGATACCGTATTTACCGGTTACCAGGATCTGCGGTCAATAGCCACACTCAGGAAATACCGCAAAATAATCAATAAGGGAAAGGAAGAATATCAGCTGGTGCTGGACAATACTCCGTTCTATGCAGAAAGCGGGGGCCAGGTAGGGGATAGGGGTTCATTGGATTTTTCCGGGGAGATTATAGCAGTTACCGACACCAGGAAGGAAAATGAACTGATCGTTCACGTCACTAAAAATTTGCCTAAGGATCTTTCGGCCCGGATCCTGGCTACGGTTGATCCCCTTAACAGACAATCGGCTGCGCTCAATCATACCGCTACACATTTATTGCATGCTGCACTTAGGCAGGTTCTCGGAAGACAGGTGTTTCAGAAGGGATCCCTGGTCCGCCCGGAATACCTCCGTTTTGATTTCAGTCAATTCACCAAAATGACTGAAAAGGAACTCGAAGAAACGGAAAAACTGGTAAATCAAAAGATCCGGGAAAATATACCGGTAATGACTCAGGAAATGAATAAAGAAGATGCCATGAACACCGGTGCCATGGCAATTTTCGGGGAAAAATACGGGAATATGGTCCGGGTGGTCACCATTGATCCTGCCTATTCAGTGGAACTTTGTGGAGGCACCCATGTCCAGTCCACCGGAGAGATCGGGTATTTTAAAATCATTGCTGAGGGCGCAGTCGCAGCCGGTGTAAGGAGAGTGGAAGCCCTGACCGGTTCATATGCAGAAAATGATGTCACCCGTCAGTCCAGGATACTCCATCAGATGTTGCAGCAACTTAAAATGCCCGCTGATCCGGTAAAGGCCATTGACCAGTTGTTCCTGGAAAGAGGGCAGCTGCAGAAAAAAGTGGAACTTTTTGAAATGCAGCAACTGGAACAGCTTAAAAGCGGATTGCTGCAACGGGTTTCCCTGATCAGCGGGATAGGATTCGCAGGCGAACTGGTCCGGAACATTGATCATCCGGATATCCTGAAAAAATTATGCTTTTCCCTGAAAAGTTCATTAGGTCGGTCCCTGATCATCCTGGCTGCCGATATTGGAGGCAAGGCGCAAATAGCCCTGATGATTGAGGAATCTCTCGCTGCAGAGCGGAACTGGGATGCTTCCGCGATCATCAGATCAGTAATCTCTCCCCTGATCCGGGGCGCAGGAGGAGGACAAAGGACCTTCGCTACCGCGGGAGGCTCAGATACTTCGCATTTCCAAATGGTCTTTGACCAGGTCAGGGCCATGATCTAATTCAGCCGGCTGCCTGCTTTTTCTCGGTGACCATCCGGACAAGCCTGTAAAACCAGGACAGGGGGATCAATCGCTTTAAAAACAGCAGCATCGGAGCATTGTTCCCTACCGGGAAGCGAAGACGGGAGCCCTGGTGAACGGCCGCCCTGAAAATTGTCCGGGCAACAACTTCCGGACCAGGCCCATTTTCCCCAGCGGTCTGGATGTTATAAAATGTCCTGTTGTAATAAGTATCGTAGGCCACCAGCCCTTCCTTCCTGATCAATTCAATGGACCGATGGTAAAAATCAGTGCGTATTCCTCCCGGTTCAATCAACCTCAGGCGGATATTAAAGGGCCTGAGCTCATAATATAGGGATTCCGTGAACCCTTCAACCGCCCATTTTGATCCATGATAAATGCTATAGAGGGGAAAAGTGATCCTGCCCCCCATGGAACTGATATTGATGATGGTTCCCGCCTTTTTTTCCCGAAAATGGGGGATCAACGCCCTGGTGACATTCATCAGCCCGAAAACATTGGTGCCGAACTGGCGTTCAACCTGACTGGCTGTAGAGGCTTCAAAAGGCCCGACTGCTCCATAGCCGGCATTATTGACCAGCACATCAATGTTCCCAAATGCCTGAAGGGTTTCCTGAATGGCCTGATGGATGGATTGTTCCTCCAGCACATCCAGGTACAGGCAACGAACCCGGTCCAGTTGGGAGATCTGGTGCTCAGCTGCGGGTTTTCTCATAGTGGCTGCGACATTCCAGCCTTTTGCCTGAAAATAGATCACGGTAGCCTTTCCGATTCCACTTGAAGCTCCGGTTATGAATACAGTTGAAGGCATTTTGGTGTCTATTTACCGGTTAAAAATAGCAAAATACTTTTAAAGCTGGTTCGGAACCGGGTTGAGGCAAATAGGTTTCCCGGATGGGTGATCCCCTGAAAAAAGGATAATTTTGCCTTCCTTGCTGTTTGCCGGGAATCAATCCCTGAAGCAGACCAGGGAACAATCATCCTATAATGCCGTTCCACATGGAGGTGAACCCTGCAGATAAATACGAAATGGTAGCGGGGCTTGAAGTCCATGTCCAGCTGCTGACGAAGAGTAAACTGTTCAGCAGGGATGGGGCCAGCTTTGGTGCAGAGCCAAATACCCAGGTCAGCCCCGTCACCCTTGCTCATCCGGGCACACTCCCGGTGCTGAATGGAAAAGCCATTGAATTTGCCGTCCGGATGGGATTGGCCTGCCACTGCGAAATTGCCCGGTTCAATTATTTCGCCCGGAAGAACTATTTCTATCCGGATCTTCCCAAGGGATACCAAATCACCCAGGATACCCAACCCATCTGTCATGGCGGATTTGTCCGCATTGACACCCCTTCCGGAGATAAACAGGTCCGGATCACCCGGATCCATCTGGAGGAGGATGCCGGCAAAAGCCTTCATGAGCAGGATCCCCAGGATACCTGCATTGACTTCAACCGGGCCGGGGTACCCCTCATTGAAATCGTGAGTGAACCGGATATCCGCAGCGGTGATGAAGCGGCTTCCTTTCTCACTGAACTCAGAAAACTGGTCCGTTATCTGGATATATGCGATGGCAATATGGAAGAAGGCAGTATGCGCTGTGATGCCAATGTCTCCATCCGGTTAATTGGTGTTTCCGGTTTGGGTACCCGGGTGGAGATTAAAAACATGAATTCCATCCGAAATGTCCGAAAAGCCATTGAAACTGAGTTTATCCGGCAGGTGCAGGAACTCGAAGCAGGCAGGCCGGTCAAACAGGAAACCCGCAGTTTTGATCCCCAGAAATCTTCCAGTTTTACCCTAAGGGCCAAAGAGATGGCCAATGATTACCGCTATTTCCCGGAACCTGACCTGGCACCGGTCCTACTGACTGAACATTGGCTGGATGGGATCCGCCAATCATTGCCTGAACTGCCCCAGCAGCTGATCACCCGGTTTACTGCCGAACTGGGCATATCCGCTTACGACGCCCGGGTAATTGCAGGTGAAAAGGAAACTGCCAACTATTTCATGGAGCTCATCAGGTTTACGGATAATTACAAAGCTGCTGCCAACCTGATACTGGGTCCCGTCAGGGCCTGGTTGAATACCCATGGCTATTTACAGGAATTCCCTGTAAAACCGGAGGTTCTGGCTGAACTCATCTCTCTGTCAGATGCAGGAAAAATCCATATTTCCCTGGCCATAAGCCGTGTTTTGCCTGAATTAGTCCGAACTCCAAAGAAGTCACCGTTGGAAATCATTGCTTCTCTTAACCTGCTTCAGGAAAATGATGAGGAGCAGCTCCGGAAAATCATTGATCAGGTACTGGGGGCCATGCCAGAAAAAGTAAAGGAGTACCGCAACGGCAGAAAAGCCCTGTTGGGGTTATTTGCGGGGGAGGTAAAAAAGTTATCCGGGGGAAGGGCGGATCCGATTCTCACCCTTCAGCTACTTAACCTTCAGCTCAGTAAGGTGGAAAAGGGAACGAATCCTGAATAGGGTATTTTGGATCCGGGAAAAGAAAGATAACCGGTAAGCAAAAAAATTAGGGGCTGTTAGACAACAGCCCCCCTGATTAAGTAAAAATTAACCATATCCTATGAAAAACCAGGACTAAAATAGCCTGTGTATCCTTACCAAATCCGGAAATTTGGTCAACCATTCAAAATTTGCCGTGAATGCCCGTATCCGGGGGTTATCCGCGGTCTTTACGGGAGGAAAATCAGGTGATTTCCTGGTAGAGTACTGACCATTATGCCCATTCTTTTAGATATTGACCAGGGTGCACTAACTTTGGGTATAAGGGAAGAAGTCCTGATGCTTCCTTCGGATAGGCCACTTAATTTTCCCTCCGGTAATTATGAAAAAACTGTTCTATGTTATTGGTCTGACTGCAGCCATTTTTGCGATGGGATGTGAAACACATCATTCTGGTAAATTCAGGATTGATGTGGCCCTGGATAATACCCCCTTACAGAATGTATTCCTGGAAGAAGTACAGACACAGGGAAGCGAAACCATCGATACTGCCAGTATCAGGGATGCGTCCGGTAAGTTCTCCTTCACGGGTTATATCACCGGGGAAGGACTTTACCGCATCCGTTTCAGCAGGGGTAAGCTGTTGTACCTGGCCCTGAAAGAAGGGCATGTGGAGATATCAGGAGACTACAATCATTTGGACCAGATCAGGATCAACGGTTCCCCTTCATCAGTAAGGCTGAATGAATTTATGCAGGGTATGTATCGGATGAACACCTCGATCCTGGCCATGGCATCCGCCTATGACAGCCTGAAAAACTCCGTGCACCTGCCTGACAGCATCCTGGAACTTAAAAAAGCCGCTCTGGATGATAGCTCTTCCAGCCAGATCGGCTTCTTAGACCTTTTCGCCAGGCAGACGAAAAGCCCGGTTTGTGCCGTATTTGCCCTGAGCATGTTGCAGGATCAGGCAGATCTGCTGAATGCCAAAGGAATATTTGATAGCCTGAAGGCAAGATTTCCTTATTCTCCCCTGGCTGATTCCGCCTCGGAAGCCTATGATCTCATGATGAACAACAGCGGAGCTACGGTTTCCGTAAAGGATGGAGAAATTGCCCCGAACATTCAGTTGCCTGATCCTACCGGGAAAATAGTTTCACTGCAATCCCTGAGGGGAAAATATGTACTGGTCGATTTCTGGGCTTCCTGGTGTGCCCCCTGCAGGCAGGAAAACCCGAATGTAGTGAAGGCCTACCGGAGATTCGAAAACAGGAACTTCACCATTCTGGGAGTATCGCTGGATTCCCGGAAAACTTCCTGGACCAATGCCATTCTGCAAGATGGCCTGGACTGGTACCAGGTGAGTGACCTGAAAGGATGGGACAGCGCCCCGGCCGCAACTTATGGGGTAGAAGCCATCCCTGCCAATTTCCTGGTGGACCCCGCCGGCAGGATCATTGCCATCAACCTGCGGGGTCCGGACTTAACAAATACCCTGCAACTGATATTAAAGTGATCTCCGGAACAGGTATTTCCCATCCCATTTAAGAAAGTCCAGCAAGCTACCATTTCATCATTCCCCTGAGATAGGCTGTTAATTCTCCGGCGATGATCTGGTGTTGCGCCAGATCGGGATGTCCGCCGCAACCGCTGTTGAAGGAACGGGAGAAAAAATATTTATGCACATTCTGGTCTCCGGCAGCATGGAGATAATTAACCACCCCAGTCAAATAATTTTTTAATACGGCCGTCAGTTGCTGATTGGCCATCGGGGAATTGAGACAAACTATCCGGGCAGCCGGATAATCATTTCTCAGCATGCGGATGAAACGTACATAAGCACTGCAAAATGCCACGGAATCCTGCACTCCGTCATTCTGGCCCAGGCAAATGGTGATGATATCCGGCCGGTATCTGGCGGGATCCCAGGCAATGGAGTCATCCCTGAGGTCCAGCTTGTCATACACTTCCGGCATGGTGATTGCCATATTGCAGCAGCTGTGTATTAGCCCGATTCCCGAAACTGCGGTTAGCTGCCAGCGGGCATGCAAGGCCCTCGCGGTCAGGGGGCCATAGGCCAGATAAGCATTGTGCTCATCATACCATTGTCCTTTCCCGCAGGGTATATTGGACAAATCGCTTCCGAAACCGCAGGTGATGGAATTTCCAATGAATTCTATTTTCCGCGAAGGTGCTGCCGGGGCTGGTAGAATAGCCGCGCATTTTATTCCCAGGAATTCAAGATACCCATTCCCGGACTCTGTATCCTTACAAATAGTCAGGGTATGGACCGTGTTTTTCAGCCCTTTGGCCACTTCAATGATATTGGTCATACCGGTGGTCTGTATCCGAAAAGGTTTTTGGTTATCAATGACAATTTCAAGGTAATTATGGACATTCCCGTAAAGCACTTCGTCATTGATGAATATCTTACATGAACTACCCCTGAACCTCGCTACGATATAGACCCCCGGTGACCAGAACCTGGGTCGGCGGGGGTTGGAAAAATCAATCCGCCCTGTATAGACAAAATCCGGATTATCCGCTGAAAAAAAATGCAGATTATCCCTGGAGGGATGAACGGAAGAATGGGCTGAAAAAGGGGTAGACAGGATCAATACCCAAAAAATCAGCATTAAGAAATTTCTCATTTTTATTATTTTATGTGATAGTGAATTTCAATAGCTATGGAATGTGTATATATTTTCCCTGATCAAAGGCTAAATACTTCATTCAGTTCCTTATTGCTTAGGTTGCCAATCCAGCTTTCTCCTGCACTCACACTAAGGTTAGCCAGTTTTTTCTTGCTCTGGATCATCGCATCAATCTTTTCCTCGAATGTACCCTGGGTGATGAACCGGTGCACCATGACATTGTTCTTCTGTCCGATCCGGTATGCCCGGTCCGTAGCCTGCGCTTCCACAGCCGGATTCCACCACAGGTCATAATGGATCACATTACGGGCAGCCGTCAGGTTCAGTCCAGTACCACCTGCTTTTAGAGAAAGGATAAAAAAGAGGTGCTTGGGGCTTTCCTGAAACATGGTCACCTGAGCATCCCTTTTATTCCTGCTCAGCCCCCCGTGCAGGTATAATGGATCCTGTCCGAATTTATTCCTGATGAAAATAAGCAGGAGCTCGGCCATTTCTGTATACTGGGTGAAAATAATCGATTTTTCCCGGTTATCATGAAGGGTTTCGAGGATATCCAGGAACATCTGGGTCTTGCCGGAGAGTTCCGGATCGAACCGTTCATCTTTCAGGAATTGTGTAGGATGATTGCAGATTTGTTTAAGTGAAGTGATCATTTTCAGAATCAGGCCAAGTCTCTGGGCCCGCATATCCTTGTTACTGCTCATTAAGGTGATAGCCTCCATGCATTGTCTAAGCGTAGTCTCATATAGCGCCGCTTGTTGCTTCGATAAAGCGCAATATTGGTTCTGCTCCAATTTGTCGGGCAGATCGGAAATGATGCTTTTATCCGATTTCAGCCGGCGCATCAGGAAAGGACCTGTGATCTTCTTGAATTTTTCCAAGGCATGTTCACTATGGCTTTCCTGAATGGGTCGGCCAAATTCAGTCATAAAGGAATCGCTGGTGCCCAATAATCCCCTGTTCGCAAAATCCATGATGCTCCAGTATTCCATCAGGCGATTTTCCACCGGAGTTCCGCTCATGGCAATGAAATTCCTGGCCGGGATGCTTTTAATGGCCTGGGTTTGCTTTGTATGGATATTTTTGATATTCTGGGCTTCATCTGCTATGACAAATAACCATTTGCGGCTTTTAAAAATATCCATTTCCCTGCGAAGCACCCCATAGCTGGTCAGGAGCACATCAAAATGGTGCAGGGGCATGGATCTTCCCATCCCGTGATAAACAGCCACTTCAAGTCCCGGTGTAAACCGGGCCAGTTCCCTGTTCCAGTTGGTCAGCAGGCTGGTTGGGGCAACTACAAGTGCCTTTGATTTGTCCAACGCCCCTTCTTCCTTGAATTTTTGCAGGGCAGCAATGACCTGGATGGTTTTGCCGAGTCCCATGTCATCAGCTATCAGGCTGCCGAAACCAATCCGGGTATTACGGTACATCCAGGAATATCCCCTATGCTGATAGGGCCTCATCTGTGCATTCAGTCCTTTGGGCAGCTCTATGATTTTGTTGCTTGTCAGCTCCTTGATCAGGGCCCTGACTTCATCTGATAAACCAATGGCCGCACCCATATATTCTTCAACCAGGGCAGTTTTCAGTAAATCCAGTCCGGAGAGCTTAAGCGGCTTTTGAAAAGACTTGCGGAGGTTCTCCAACTCCTCAGGCTGAAGATAAATATAGTTGTTTTTGAACTTCACCAGGCCATCAGCATGGCGAAGCATCTGTTCAAATTCAGCTGAACTAAAGAGATGTTCACCAATGGCTACCCGAAGATCAAAGTCCAGTAAGTCCTCCAAACGGGCAAATCCATTACTACTTTTATTTTTCTGAGAGATGAACATGCTTAGTTTCGGTTTCAGTACTTTCTGCAACGATTTGGGCAGGATGGTTTTAATGTCCAATAGTTTGAGTGCAGGCAGTGCTTCAAATAAAAAGGGCACAAATTCCTGATTGTCCATACTTACCGGGTCAATGGCTTCAGAAAGAATATACTTTTCCAGGCCCGTGATCAGCCGGGATAGCAGGGAAAGATCCTGAAGGATGTCAAAGCGATGCTTTTCATAAGTCTTACCCTTCAACACTTCCGATAAGGGGACTGGAACTTCCCGGGTATCTTTACGGTTTTCAATGGCTATGCTGATCTCAAAGTTTCCATCATCCCCTTCATCCACCTTCAGCACCGGAAGAAATTGCCTATGGGTCATTTGCAGCCTGCTCAGCCAGGAAGAAATCCCGGCAGGGACTGCCTTTTCGCCCGGGCTGTCAAAAGCGCCCGACTTCCCTGCAAAGAACATATTGTGGACTGCATCCTGTTTATCCGGTGCGGACCATTGGCCAATGAAATAATCCAACAGCATCGCTACAAGGGATACAGCTGTGAGGTAACAGGTTTTCACGGTTTTACCCCGTTCATATTGAAGCATTCCCGGTGGAATGCGGTTACTCAAGCCCTGGACCAAATGGCGGACCTGTATGTCGCATAAAGCCGGCACCCAACGGATAAAACATTTTTTCTTCCGGTTCATAAAGATCTGGGGGATGGCAGCTCCCTTATTCATCAGGTGGAGAGACAAAAAGAGCAGTTCATGTAGAGCCTGGACAGAAACTGTATAATCGGGAAGCACCGAAACAGATATCTGAAGCAGGCCGGTGATCAGCTCATCTACCGTTACTTTCCTTTTGCCACAGGTGATCAGCGGCTTGAAATCCTCATGATAAACAACCCTGATTTCGTCTTCAAAACCTACCTGCCAGGTTGCTTTTTCCGCAATGGCTTTCCCCGACAGCAATTGAGCCGCTAGTCTGGAAACTCGCTTCATTATCTTGGTATAGGATTCCCGGAAATTGCCCTGGATATAAAATGCTGGTTCATCGGTAAGAATACTGATCAACGGATCAAGGATATCCGGGATGGCTGAATAATCCACTGCTTTCCCCAGTTCGTTGCCGATCTGACCGGGGATTTCCACTGGTTCAGGCTTTAGGATTCCAAGAATTGTTCCGATATCCGGAAGTTTTGCCATAGCCTGCTTCTCAATGACTATATGGTGCTTTTTCAGGGCATCCACCAAATTGATCCGGTGAAGCTCGAATACCAGGAACGGGTTATTGTCAATTTCTGTACTTAGTTTGTAAATTACTGCAGCCAGATGTTTGCAGGGTACCGCCCAATCAGGGCAGGAACAGGTCATCTTCAGATCGCTCCAGGAAGCAGGAAATACCTGGATATGTAACCGGCTGGCAATTTGCATGACTTCGGGATCCAGTTCCCGGTTAAGCAGTTTGGCTATCAGCACCGGATTCCTGCTTATCTCATCCACAAGCTTATCCCCTGTTTTTGGCTCATAGGGCGGAATAATGATGGTAATACTGTAAGGCAATTTTCTGGAACCCCTTACCTTGGCCTGGATGCAGTTTTCCTTTATTTTCAGGGTTAGGACAGAACCATTGTTTGCATAGGTTTTCCCCCGGGGCAGGCGATTACTGTAATCAATGTCTGAAAGTGCATTCAGCCATTTTTCCCCCCACCAGGTTTGTCCGTATTTTGCCATAACTGAAATTTAATGTATATAAAACTGATAGGAATTATTAGAGAAAAATGATATTGGAAAATCCGTCATAAATATACCCGGAAAGTTGATCTGCAAATAGAAAAATTTATACCCCTTGGTTTCATTTCCGATTTACTTTGAATATGTACAGGTTATTGCCAAGTAACAGGTTACATTTACTATGATGTTTAAAGCTTTTGGTAAAAATCCATCTGGTGAAGAACTTGCCAGGGTGGAAAATTCATCCAATTACCGGGAAGGTATTTTCCATAACCCGGGTAATGCCCCTGTGATGGACGAAAATCTTTCTTTTTTCAAAATCCTCTGGAAATTTCTGAATAAATCAAAAAATACCGTTCCCCCTGGTCCGCTGCCTGCTATAAAAACGGATTTGAAAACCCTGGACCCCGGTAAACCGGTAATCATCTGGTTTGGCCATTCCTCTTACCTGATCCATATCAAAAACAGGAATATCCTGGTGGATCCTGTATTCAGCGGGAATGCTTCACCCTTTCCTTTCTTTGCCCGCAACTTTACAGGAACCAATATATATTCTCCTGATGATTTTCCTGCAGTGGATGTGCTGCTTTTGACCCATGACCATTATGATCACCTTGATTATCACACCATCCTGAAGATTCAGCACCGATCCGATATCATTTGTACTTCACTTGGCGTCGCTTCACATCTGCAATATTGGGGTATTGACAAAAACAAGATCGTTGAGTTTGATTGGTGGGAAGAAAAACAGGTAACGGATGAAATTTTCCTGGCTGCTGCACCCGCAAAGCATTTTTCAGGAAGAGGATTTGCCCGGTTTAAAACCCTTTGGTCTTCATTCGTATTAAAAATAGGGGGGTTTACTATATATATCGGGGCAGACAGCGGATATGACAGCCATTTCCTGACTATTGGGAACAAGTATGGACCTTTTGACCTGGCCATCCTGGAATCTGGGCAATATTATGAAGCCTGGAAGAATATCCATATGCTGCCTGAAGAAGCAGTCCAGGCCAGTATTGATCTGCAGGCCAGGGTCATGATGCCAGTCCATTGGGGTAAATTCTCCCTATCCCTGCATCCCTGGGATGAACCGATCAGGCGTGTGGTCCGCAAAGGAGCTGAATTGAATGTACAAATAACCACTCCGCTGATCGGGGAGCCGGTTATTCTGAATGAATCTTACCCGGACAAAAAATGGTGGTTATCTGTTTGATATGTCTCATTTAACCCTGGTTTTCAATTCTATTGGGCCCCTAATACCAGGGCGGTAAACAGGAATTATCCAGACTATCCGGATTTGGAATACCCCTGCGAAATCTACCAATGCCTTTTGACCACCCATTACTTTTTTAACTGATCTCGGGACTTTCCGAAGTCCTATTAGTCGAATGTACTTCCGCTTAAAGTTAATTTTGCCAACTTGTTATAGGTAAACCGTTCAATCCAGGAACATTTGAATGCTGGGAATTAGGAAAAAGATTCTATTGTCCCGCCCGGTTTACACTATCCTTCCCCCCATACCGTGCTGAAGTTCCTCCATGCTTTAATCATAGGATAATTTAAGTGCCTTTTTTACGTACACCAGTTCTATTAAACTCACGCAGAACATACAGTTAACGCATTATAAGAAAATGTTTTTGTCATCCAGATCATCCTAATTGAAAGTCTGATTGTTATTAATTGTCCTTTATTTTTTAACCAGCTTACCCCTGGGTCATTAATGATGACTTATTTCTCCCCATAAAAAATGATTGCCGCATAGCCGAGGGCCAGCGGGCCAGCGGGGCATTTAGCGTGAAGCAGTTCAAAAAGGTCCCTTTTGATCAACGATTTTGTCGCTTCCCCGGCTTTTGCCAAGGCGAACACCACGGGAGCAGCCACTTCCAACATATTTTGCCAGTAGAGTTCGGCCGTCCCATAATTCACCATGCCACCCAATCCTCTTTCCGCGCAATTTTTGAAACCGGCCTGCACAAATAGTCCGCTCATCAGGCCTGGATGGCTGCAACGGAACATACCCGGTGCACCTGGCGGCGGTGCAGGTAGTTCTATATATTTACCCAGCACATTCATGATGGCTCCGATCCAGGGATTCTTATCAGGAGTTCCCCAAACTGAAGCAGCCATCCGACCTCCCTTTTTTAATACGCGGAACATTTCCCGGGCCGCCAGATCCATATCCGGGAAGAACATGAAGCCCATCCGGCAACTGACCGCGTCGAAACTTTCGTCTTCAAAGGGAAGTTCACAAACGTCAGCCACCTTTGTCAGGTAATTTTTAACGCCTCTTGCAGCAGCATGCTCCGAAGCAATGGCCAGCATATTTTCGGAGAGGTCCGTACCCCACACTTTCCCCCTCTTTGCAAGGGAAGCGATCTTCAGGCCTGGCTCTCCCGTTCCGGTAGCTATATCCAAAACAATATCATCTTCTTTGACCTGCAGATATTCGATTATTGCTTCCCCCATGGGTTGCAAAAAGCGCATGTTGAATTCATCCCATTTTTCCCAACCTGGGGAAAAATTATTCCATATCGTTTTCTGATGTTCGCGGATCAGTTCAAGATGAGGTTGCATGGCAAAAAGGATAAGTAGTTATGGAATTCTCCCTCAAAGAGCAGCGGTGTCTCCCTGATTCAATTTTATTTATTCGCCGCAAGCGGTGTGGAATTGCACCCAAAGAGAATAAAGAAAAATATGGCAGGAATGAAGACTTTAATAAATACATACATTCCATTTTCCGGATTAGTTTGGTTGGTTTGATATTGTCTTTTTGAATTCCCTTAAAATTAGTAAATATTCAGAGGAAATACCTCCCCGGCCTGGATACTTCAACTGGCAAAATGGGTTTACCAATATAACCTGGGTCCCTCATTAATTATACAGCCGTTGCCCGAAGTTAATGGCAATCTTGAGCATATACCCATCAATAGTAATCTGCTTGCCTGAATAAATGCTGGTCAATCCCTTTTGATAGGAAAAATCGAAATTGATCTCATGGACCCAGAAAGTGATTCCCCCGATAATGCCAATATAGCTGTTCATCAGCCGGGGGTCTTTGATCGGCTCACCGGAATAATTGAAGGATTTAAATAAATATCCATATTTCGGACCCAGATAAAGCAAAGTGCCCTTGGAGACCTTTTGCCCTCCCGGAGAATAAAATCCCGGCGTGCTTCGTGCCGTGACGGTTACAGAATTATCTGAATGCTGAACTCCGGTGTAAGTCGTAGTGCCGGGTAAGTAGGTGGGCAGGGCCCTCCCCTGATGATATCCAATGCAATATTCCAGCAGGACAGGAATATTGGCATAATTAAGCCCTGCGGATTCACTGCTTCCATTGCTGCTGTTTCCGGCCCTGAAAAAATCCCAGCCTATCCCGGTCTTTATACCGAATCCCGGCTTTATCGCACCCCAGGTAGCATCGGCCCTTTTACTGAGATGTAAAAATTCGGCATAAAACCCCACATTAACCGCATATTGCCGCTTCAGGTCGGAGTTAACCAATGGATTATCTGCTTTAAGCAGGGTGGACATACCGGCAAGTCCGGTATAAAAATCGCCTCCTGCTTCAATTCCAAAATTAGTTGCCCAGGGTTTTTGCTGGGCATTGGAAATAAGGACGAAGGACAGGAAAATCAGTAAGGATATGGTTTTTTTAATCATGGCTGGGATTTTTGGGATTAAAATTACAATATACGTTCTTCATTTCTAAATAAAGTTTTATAGATTTTCAATAAACATATTTTTATTAATTGATAAATGTATTTTGTCTTGAAGGAATTTATGGGAATAGTGACTGTATGGGGGATTACCGGGGATTTAGCTGGTCGCTAAATCTTCAAATTGGCATGGTCAATCAGGGGGATTAAACAAGGCTTCATCACAAATTATCCTATTCTTTCATAGTGCTTCCAGGCAATACCAATAACGCTAAATCCAAAGGATATCAATCCGTTGTCTTTCCCGGGTCGTCATTCAGCCCGCTCAGCCCGAGCTTATCCAGGTCAATATCCTCCGGCTCATCCATGACGGTCCAGAGCGGTTCTTCCAGGGCTTTCCGGAAAAGGTGTCTTTCCATCCAAAGGAGCAGGGCGGGCAGGAGGGTCAGGTTGCTGATCATCGCAATGACAAGGGTCAGCGAGGTAAGCCAACCCAGGGCTTTTGTTCCCTCAAAGCCGGAGAAGCTGAAGATCATGAAACCGGCAAAAAGGATCAGTCCGGTATATAAAATACTCAGCCCCGTGTCATGGATCGTTTGCTTTACCGTCGCTGAAATATTGTATTGCTGGCGGGGAAGCTCCTGCTTGAAGTTGACCAGAAAACGGATGGTGACATCAATGGTAATTCCGAGCGCCACACTGAACACAAGGACTGTGGAAGGCTTCAGGTGAACTCCTGTCCATCCCATTACTCCTGCCGTGATGGCCAGGGGAATAAGATTGGGGATTAAGGCTATTATCAGCATTTTCCAGGACCGGAACAAATACAGCATGCAGCAGATGATCAGCAGGATAGCCAGCAGAATGCTGTTTTTCAGGCCATTGATGATGAACCGGCTTCCCTCCAGGAAAATGATGCTGGTACCCGTGAACGTAATATGATATGTTGACCGGTTAAATAGCCGATCCGCCTTGTGTTTTAGGGAGGAAAGCAAAACCGGCAATTCCTTTGATCCAACATCTTTCATATTCACGCTGACCCGGGCAATACGCCTGGAGCTGTCCATAAAGGAAGACAGGAGCTTGGACAGGTTGGATTGTTTCCCTTCGCCCCCTGCTTTTTCCTCGATATAAGGGGCCAGGAATGGCAGGTCATATTCATTGGGAATATGGTATTCCCCACTGTCTCCGCCATAATATGCCTGCATGGCAAATTTTACCCCTTCAGCAATGGAAAGCGGTTTGCCGAACTGGGGTTCGGAAGCGATTATGGACGAAAGAGTGTCCAGCTTACGCAGGGTCTTCAGATTAAATATCCCATATTTCTTTTTGGTATCCACCAGGATCTCCAGTGGCATCACGCCCCCGAAATTCTTTTCAAAGAATTTCAGGTCCCCGTATATTTTATCGGAATGGGGGATATCGTCAACAATAAAAGCCACATTATTCAGCCGGGCGATACCTGCCACCGCTCCCGCGATTAACAGGATGGTACAGATATAGATCCAGCCCCGGTGCCTGAATACCAGTTTCTCAATGCCTTTCAGAATACCCAGCATTATCCGGCTTTCCAGATAATTGGTATGTTTCAATTTCGGGGCCGGCATATAGCTTAAAATGGCTGGCAGGAAAATAAAAGAGATCACGAAGATCATCATAATGTTCAATCCCGCTACTTCACCGAATTCCTTTAATATGGCACTTTGGGTGAAGTAAAACACCCCGAAGCCGATGGCAGCGGTGATATTGGTGAATAGGGTCACGATGCCCATCCGATCTATCATCCTCACCAGGGATTTGATCTTATTTCCATGGCGGGCAAATTCGCTGTGGTACTTATTCAGAAAATATACACAGTTTGGAATTCCAATCACTACGATGAGCGGAGGTATGAGTCCTGTGAGCAGGGTAATTTTATACCCCAACAGCACAATAGTGGCCATGGACCAGATCACTCCCATCCCCACCACAGCCATGGAAATAAGCACAGTACCCAGGGACCGGAAAAAGAAATAAAGGATGGCCGCAGTTAGGATCAGTGAAAACAGTAAAAAAAGCTTCAGTTCCCTGGCGATCTTGTCTGACATGATTGTCCTGATCAAGGGCAGTCCGCTCAAATAGACCTGCACCCCCTGACTGCGTTTGAATATATCCGTCTGGGAGATGATCTGGTCGATCACCTGTGTTCTTGCCGCAGAATTAAGGATATTCTTGTTAATCCGGACCGCCATCAGAAAAGCGCCGGAATCAGGATTATACAGGATACCCTGATAGAAAGGGAGGGAAAGAAAAACGTGTTTTTCGCTGTCCGATATCAATGGACCGTGGAAAATCCGGACCGCTTCCAGCCTGTGGGTAGCCTTGTTCTTTACCAGGTCAATGGATGTAGGCACACTGAGTACATCCTGTACTGCAGGGATCTTACTTATCGCCGCAGTCATTTGATAGTACGCAGCGAAAAATCCCTTATCAAAAAAATGATCAGTCTTTACCCCGATCACCAGCAGGTTCCCATCTTCCCCGAATTGCTTCCTGAATACCTGGTAAACTTTGAATTGGGGGTCATTGACCGGAATAGCTTTGACAAAGTCGTAAGACAATTTCACCTGACGGGCATAATACCCCATCCAGGCAGTCAGCCCCAACAAACCGATGATCAGCGCAAGCCGGAATTTCAGTACAATTCCTGCAAGCCGCTGCCAGATCATAAGGAGAATATATTGAAGGGAATAAAGGTAGTAAATGTAAACTTCTGACCCACACAGATCAATGGCTTCTGCAACCAGTATGCCAAGCAGGGCCAGTTAAGCCCAGGAAAACGGGTTTTTTGGATTTTTCCGTCTGTTCGGGATAAGCCAGGTAAAATTTGTCCCCTGAATCCCCGGGGCATATTATCTGCTCCTTGAACCGGGGAAATTGTCCCAAATTTGCAGGTAGCCTAAGCATTCCTGCAGCAATGATCCATCAGACCAGGGGCATCGTATTGAGGTCCGTCAAATACGGGGAGACCAGTATCATCACCACCATCTTCACTGAATTATTCGGAATACAATCCTATATGGTGAAAGGGGCCCGGGCTTCAGCCCGGGGCAGGGCTCCCCGGGGTAACCTGCTGCAGGTAGCCAATATGCTGGACATGATGGTCTATTACCGGGAGAATGCCAGTCTTCAGTACATTTCTGAATTCCGCCTGGATTATGTTTATCAGCCCCTGTCAACCAATCTCATCAGAAATGCGGTATCCCTGTATATTGCGGAGTTGCTGCTAAAATCCCTCAAACAACCGCAGGGCCATCCGGATCTGTATTTTCTCACCAGCCAGACCCTGAAGTTCCTGGATCGGGAAAATGAGACCGCTGCCAATATCCCCCTTTATTTTACCCTGAACCTGGCCTCCCTGCTGGGCTTCCGGTTCAATGGTTCGTGCTGCCCACAGACCCCTTACCTGGACCTCAGGGAAGGGTCATATATGGCAAAGCCCCCTGACCATCCCCATTTCCTGGATGCGGACCTGAGTGCCCGGATCTTCCAGCTTCAGCTGGCTTCCGGTCCCGAACAGGCTACTGCCATTTCTCTGGACCGGGAGACCAGGATCAGGTTGCTAAATGCCTGCTTAAGTTTTCTGGAATGGCACCTGCCCGAATTCACCCCAATGAAATCACCCCGGGTGCTGCATGATCTGCTGGACTGAATTAACTATCCTTGCTATAACCGATATAAACTCGACCCTGATGGGTCAACTATACCGTTTTCCTGAGATTATCACTTTAGGACTCCCTTCCCTGTTCCCCATAGCGGATCATGATGCTAAAAGTCAAAATATAGTAAAAATGTCGAGCGTTTAACAGAAGATTTGAGTAGATAGGTCAATTTATTTGCAATACGCCAGGACTTATTAGCGTCAATTAAAAGCCTCATCCTGCCAAAATTTTAACAAAGTCTTACTTATTGACAGCAAATGCTAAAGATGCCCATATATCTTCCTCTTTTAAGGATCGATAATCTGCAATAATTTCCTTATTGTTCATACCAGATGCTAACCAGGAAAGAATATCTCACACGGAAATTGTGTCTCTTTAATACAAGGTTTTCCAAAACGTATTTTGAAATCTATGGAAATATATTGTGAAATATCGGCCATAAAGCAAGTTTAAACATTTTAACAGGATTTAACAGAACAAGAAAGCATCATTGATTCTAATCCAATTAAAGACTTCTATTTTAAGGTAAGTGTTGGTGGCTTTATGCAAACAGGGAGCTATTGAAGACTTCTGACCCTGAACTTTATATCATGTTGGCCATATAGTAGAAAACATTAAAGAAGGCAATGCCAATACCTACAAAAAGGCGGAGGATCATTATCATGTCTTAAGCAGTATAAACAAGGGATTAAATTTAAAAACTGGCGGAGACGCTATTGGACTAAATTATTTAGAAATTCCGATCCATGTTTTATATCATTACCCCTTGGAATCTGGTAATTATTATGGAGGATTAGCTCTCTATTTTGCTAATGGGGTAGGAGGAAAAATAGGATCAGGACCAAGCAGTCAGGACAGTTATGGTGAAAACCAGAGTGGCTATTATCACTTTGAGACAGGAATTAATTTTTCACCGGGGTATAAACTGGGTATCGGAGTGTCGGTTGATGCCAGTTCTGATTTTGGCACGGCAAATATTGCTTTCCCCATTCAGGAGTTAAATCTCATAATAGAACGAATATTCTTGAAACAGGATATTCTTTTGATATATTATTTGCAAAGAAATAAGATTACAATTGGGCACCTGATTTTAAAGTAATTACTCTTTTCGTTCAGCGTATATTCATTATCTTCCTGCAGTCTGATCCTGCAAATCACCACTCCTCCGCTTTTTTCAGTAATTCAACATCTATTTTCCATTTGGCCAATTCTCTTTGATAAGCATTTTGGGTTTTGATCAGTCTAAGGGTATGCGGCGATCCTTTCCTGATGGTTTCCATTTTAATATCAATAGTCACGCTTTTTATGGCGTACTCCATTTCAGTCCGCTTTGTCTGGATACTTTGATAATCAAAGACCTGTTGGGTGGGTGACTTCAAAAAATCGGTCAGGATGGTCCATTCCTTTCCATATTGGCCGGAGTTTCCGGGTACGGCTCTTGACCAATTCGCCGGCGGATCGGGTTGATTCTTGACCCTGCGCGCTAAATCTTCCTGACAAACAGCCATTATTTTTTTGGCGAGTGTCGTTTTCGAGCCAAATTCCAGAATTTCAGCCATTAATACCTCATTCACATATTCCCTGGTCAGTTTTTTCGTAAAAGCATCGGTTGTTTTTTTGTCCCATTCTGCACTTTTTTGAGCTTTCAATTTGTTTATTTCCAATACATTTTGTAAAATATCCTTGACAATAGCTTTGTCTTTTTTGTCAGAAAGAGCTAAAACTTCCAGATAAGCAGGTATTTGTTCGGTTTGGTTAGCTAAAAATAATTTATGTGCCTGGGCATTCTCCGTAAGCAGTTTGTGGAGAATAATGAGTAGATGCCTGACTACCGAAGATTCACCCTTGCCAGCAGCATGAATAAAAATATTTTCAAAATAAGCTGATGGATAAGTTTTAAACAAATTGATCCAGTGTTCCGCCGGAATATGGATAAAATGGTCGGTTAAGAGGGGCCCACCCTTATCTGACAGATATTTTTCGTCACGGAGGTTAATCAGCCAATCCGCCAGTGGGCTGAAGTTCATTTTGTCTCCCGGGTTTTCTTTACTCAAACCATCCTCTGCTATTTTTCTCACTATTTCCTTATCGGCTTTTTGCAGGGTCTCCCAATGAAGGTTATAATAATCTATCCATTCCAGTTGATTAGGCGTATCAAGGCTGATCAACATATCATACTGAAACTTTCTGGGCCACAAAAACACTGCGCCGTAATGATACCAATATTGCATGTCCATCCCTGCATTGCCGGTATACCCTTCCGCCTCTTTTTCGATAGGCTCTCCTTCATTTAGCGTTATTGCTGTTATGAGATCATCCTTTTTGAATTCAATATTCCGCAAGGGTGGTACTCCTTCCTCCATCCAATGCTCTATGTCAATGTACTCATCGTGCACTTCGCCCATTGTTCCATTTTCTGCCAATTCTTCATCGCTATAGCCTTCATCATAATACCCATTCCTTCGTCCATATCGTGAAGATGATTTTTTGGAGTAATCCATTTCCAGCTCTCCTGATTGAAAGGAAGTGACTAAACCCAATTTGACATAAAACCCTGCTTTTTCCGCTGCCTGGATTAGCGTTTCTGCTTTAGCACGGTCATTCAGCTTTAGCGTTCCCATCGTAAAATTGGATGGGGTGTATTGGTGTCCTAATAATATAATTTTTGGAATTTTCGGGTTGTTTTCACCGGTCTTCAGGATAGCCGCCAGTTTTTCCACATGAGTCCCTAACGGCTGGAGCTGAATTTTTTCATTGCCTTTGTTTTGTATCAGGTTATACACCAGACAAACCCGGTACCCCGAAATAATCGGCTTGATCTCATGTTCACAATCGGCATAAAATGCGGCAAAGGGAAATCGGTGTTGATTAGCTGGTGAAGAAAAATCGATGATTTTCTCCTGTCCGTCAAATCTAACCACCAGATCGCCTCCAGTATGACTGGAAGGGAGGCCAATGATCAGGGTGCCAAACATCCCTTTTTCTTTCTCGGAATCCTGATGGGCCAGGAAAAAATCACCCTTTTCATAGATGAGTAATTTATACAGGTTTGCAGAAACCGAATACGCTTCAATACCTAAATTGGGTTTAACTTGTTTGATGATGTTTTTTATCAATTTATCCCAATCCCCATTAGTAAATTTTATTTCGCTGGCATCAATCTCCCAGGCACTTCTTACGGTTGTATCCAGCAAAGTTTTGCTCCCCTTCCCAAAAGGCGCTTTATGGGCCACTTTTATCATTTTCCTGATTTGTGAGGAATTGATGGGAAAACTGATTTCATCTACATTCCTGATTTTTAATCCGGGGAAAAGAAATGAATGGCTGCCATGGTAAACAAAAGAACCTCCTCCTTTTATTTCACCTAAAACAGCCAGCAATTGAGAATTAAAGTCAACCATGTTATTTAAATATGATGTAAAGTGTTTAGACCCGGGTGAAAGCCGTCGCCTAAAGATAGTTTTTTAGCGTAAAATTCATCAATAGTCTCCCGGGCCAAATATGGTCATCCCTTTGGGACCCTCCCGTCATTGTATAAGTATTAATGGGAGTCGCCTAATAAATAATACTATCAGGGTGACCCTTAAACGCTCACCTGGGTAAGCCCTTTACAATGTTGCATGAATCAGTAAAGCAGGAAACACCTGTCACAGGCCAAGGGCAGTTTATTTGATCACGAATATTTCCAGCCTGTCTTTTCTCAGCACATATAATTCATTCCTTTCCATCCTGGTCATCAGGATGCCTGCCGGATCGGGGAGGGAGAGTTCCTTTTCCTCCAGGGTGCCCAGGTTATATACAGTCACCCGGTCATCCCGTAACATGACCAACTGGCCATTGAAGAGCTGCAGGGATTTCACCTGGGTGAAATGAAGCTCATTCCGGTAAGTTCCGTAATGATCAAATACAAAAATGCCCTTGGCAGGATCATTCAGGTATACCAGGTTATTCATGTCCAGGATAATGTCCGGCTGCAATACCAGGCCGGTCACCTGCCGGAGATCCGGACTCTCCAGCAGGGGGTTCCCATTCAGGTCGATCTTTTCCAGCCTGGCCCGCTGTTCATCGTATACCCAAAGATTGTTGTCATAAGAATCAGCCACCGCATCAGCCTTAAAGATATGCATACTCCTCAGGTCAATGCTGTTCTGCAGGGAGAGGAACCGGTCCATAATGAGGATGGTGCCAAAGTCCGGATAAAAAAGAATCACTTGTAAGGGATTGGTGGCATCAACTGAACCCAGGGTCCCATACCGGAAATCATTATAGGCAATCGTGGTATCGCTGCGGATATCGTATTTGACCAGCCGGTTATCCCCGGTAATAAAATAGATATTACCCAAATTATCGGTCGTGAAATTAACCGCATGGAAGGAAATAGTTTTTTGGGGGGTCCAGCTGGTATCAGATTGTGCAGGTGCCGGACTCCAGACTGTTGACAGCATGACCAGGCTTGCCAGTTTACAAATAACACCAAAGCCATGGCCCTTCCCAAATCTGTTTTTGATGTCAGATCCCATCAGGCGGAAGATAGTATTTTAATTGAAGGCTGTCCCCATCAAATACTGCATAGGAACGGTAATCCATCCAGTCTCCCAGGTTAATGTACCGGCTGTTTTCACCCAGGGTGATATCCAGGGGCAGGTGACGGTGCCCATAAATGAAAAAATCGATATGTTTTTGAAGCAATATTTTACGGGAATGAATGATCAGCCATTCTTTATCCTCCCCGAGGAAAGTTTCCTTTTCGACAAGCTTGCGGCTCTTCCGGCTAAAATAATTAGCCAGGGATATGCCCCAGCTGGGATGGAGTCCCGAAAACATCTGTCTGGAAAACCTGCTCAGGAAAACCCTTTTCATGAATTTATATCCATAATCTCCAGGGCCCAGGCCATCCCCGTGAGCCACATAAAATAATTTCGAATTGAAGCTGAATTCCATGGGCCCGGTGAAGACGGGTATCTGAAGCTCATTTTCAAAATATTCGCCCATCCACATATCATGGTTGCCGGTGAATACGGAAATCTCCAACCCCCTGTCCCTCAGTTCTGCCAGCTTGCCCAGGATCCGGGAATACCCTTTCGGTATCACTTTTTTATATTCGAACCAAAAATCAAACAAATCCCCCACCAGGAAAATATGGGCTGCGTCCTGTCCGGCTTCCTGAAGCCAGCGGACAATCTGCCTTTCCCTTTGAAGGCTGGATGCGGCATCCGGGGCACCCAGGTGAAAATCCGAGGCAAAATAGACTTTGTGACCTGGAGGTATCAGCATCGGTTGTGAAATGGATGTTTTCTCTACCACCTGACTCCTGCAGGGAGGACCTGATGAAAACGGGGTTACTCCGGATAAATCCCCTTACCTATAACAGATCATGGTCCAACAGGAAGACATATACTTCACCCGGACCATGCACGCCGACTACCAGGGTTTTTTCAATATCTGCCGTGCGGCTCGGACCCGTCTGCAGGGAGACCATGGATGGCAGTTCCCCGTTATATTTTTCCTTCACCAGGACCAGGGCATCCCGGATATCCCAGACCACCTGGTTAAGATAGGCAATTACAATATGCACTGGAGGAAAAATAGATCCCGTCCTTCCGCTGGGCTGGGCAGAACTGATCACCACGCTGCCAGTCCTTGCCACCAGGCATTCACAGGTGGTTATACCCCCATCAAGTTCACTGGTTGGGGAAGGGGGATTGATGAACCCCAGCAAATAAGATTCAAGTTCATGCAAAAGCACCAGTTCCTTGCACACCACATGCTTCCACTGCTTCGTTTCAGCAAGTTGCTTTAGGGTGCCGGCAAGTTCCCGGTAGCTTTCGCAGAATATGAATTTACCTCCCAGCTTCGTGAAGTTCTCGGCAAAAACGATTTCCGGTTCCTGCTGGTCTGCATGAAAGAGGGAACGGTTCCCCTCAGCCTGAGGAAAGGGGAGCTGGACTGGCTGGCTCAGCGCATTGCGCACCCGTTTGAGTATATTCACCTTGGCCGGGGATACCTTCATCTTGGTTCTGGCTTAAACAGGGGAAGGTTTGACCAGCTCTTCCGGCCGGACATTATCTTCTGAAGGGGCAATCTCCATGACGGGAACATGCTTCTTCTCCTCGAATGGCCGTTTGCCGATCAGGCGTTCAAGGTCCGCCTGATAAAGGACTTCCTTTTTCAGCAGTTCCTGAGCAAGGACCCGGACTTTATCCAGTTTGCGGTTAAGGAGTTCCTTGGTCCGGATATAGGCCATTTCAATCAGCTTACGGACCTCATCGTCAATCATCCTGGAGGTTTCTTCAGAATAAGGCTTATTAAAGGTATAATCCGTCTGGGGGTCATAAAAAGATACATTACCCACCTTGTCATTCATGCCATATACGGTAACCATAGCATAGGCCATTTTAGTGATCACCTGAAGATCATTCTGGGCTCCGGTGGAGATCTTTCCGAATACGATATCCTCGGCTGCACGCCCACCCAGGGTCATGCAGATATCATCCATCAACTGGTCTGTATTATACAGATACTGCTCTTTGGGCAAGTACTGCGCATATCCCAGGGCAGCAATACCCCGGGGCACAATGGTCACCTTGACCAGCGGATTGGCATGCTCCAGGAACCATCCGCAGATCGCATGACCAGCTTCATGATAGGCAATGATCTCTTTCTCATCCGGTGAAATAATCTTGTTCTTTTTTTCCAGCCCTCCGATCACCCGGTCCACGGCATCATTGAAATCATCCATTTCCACCTGGCTTTTTCCCTTGCGCGCAGCAATCAGGGCGGCCTCATTACACACATTGGCAATATCAGCCCCTGCAAAACCAGGAGTCATTCCAGCCAGTTTCTTGACATCCAGGTTGGGGGATTTTTTTATGGGCTTCAGGTGGACATCAAATATTTTTTCCCTGCCGGCCAGATCCGGTTTGTCAATGGAGATCTGCCGGTCAAACCGCCCCGGACGAAGCAGGGCGCTGTCCAGCACATCCGGCCTGTTGGTAGCCGCAAGAATAATAATTCCGCTGTCTGTACCAAAGCCATCCATTTCCACCAGCAACTGATTTAGGGTGTTCTCCCTTTCATCATTGCTCATCATCATGTTCTTCCCTCTGGCGCGACCGATAGCATCAATTTCATCTATGAAGATGATGCATGGCGCTTTTTCCCTGGCCTGTTTGAACAGATCGCGGACCCTGCTTGCCCCGACACCCACAAAAAGTTCGACAAAATCTGAACCGGACATGGAAAAAAACGGGACCTGGGCCTCTCCTGCCATAGCTTTGGCAAGCAGGGTCTTCCCGGTACCGGGAGGACCAACCAGCAGGGCCCCTTTAGGTATCTTCCCACCAAGGGCAGTATATTTTTTGGGGAACTTCAGAAAGTCCACTACTTCCATGACTTCCTGCTTGGCTTCATCAAGCCCGGCCACATCATTGAAGGTGATGTTCACCCGGGTTCCCTTTTCAAACAAGGTTGCCTTGGACTTGCCTATATTGAAAATACCTCCCGGGCCCCCGCCACTGGCGGGTCCGCCCATCTTGCGCATGAATAAAACCCAGATACCAATAATGATGAGAATGGGAATCGCCAGTTGCAATATGGGAGCGATCCAGTCTGGTCGTTGGTGGTAGGTCAGGGGAATATCGTCCGGGGTAATATTATATGCGGTTTCAGCCTTGCTGAGATCCTGTTGGAAGGACTGTCTGTTACCTATCGTAAAGAAATAATGCGGGCCTGGATTCACATTGCCCAGGTTGCTGTGGGCCACATCCTTGAACTTGGGTTCCCCAAGCCGGTCTTTCTTGATAAATACGTCCACCTCGCTGTTCCCCATCACATCCAGGCTGTCCACATCCCCAACCGCGAGATAATTTTTGGCAAAATCCTGAAAGCTGATTTCCAGGGGTTTGGAGTGGAAATCAATATATTGCATCCCGATCAGTACCAGGGCTATGATTGCATAAATCCAGTAA
This sequence comes from Chitinophagaceae bacterium, assembly GCA_035533815.1. Lineage (GTDB taxonomy): Bacteria > Bacteroidota > Bacteroidia > Chitinophagales > Chitinophagaceae > JANWKA01. The sequence goes on along the minus strand of DATLTB010000075.1, from coordinate 26,945 downwards.
ATATTGAATTTAGGGCCCTTGCGGGGAGTTTTATCATTGCTGCCTCTTTGAGGCGTGTTATTGCCGCTCTGGGGCACGTTATTGCCGCCTGTGTCCATATAATCAGTCTCTCCTAACTGTTTTTTGACTTCGAAGTTCCTCCGGTAATCATTGCTGTTCCCCTGTCAATCCAGGTGTTCGACCAGCTCTCCATCGCTCCACATTTCCTCCAGTTGGTAAAATTTCCGATTGGATGGCAGGAAAATATGCACTACGATATTCACATAATCTATCAGTACCCATTGGAGCGCCAGGTACCCTTCATGGTGGTAGGGGCTTTCCTTCAGCAATTGTTTCACTTCCTCCTCAATATGCTCTGCAATGGCTCCGATCTGTATATTTGAAGATGCCTCACATATTACAAAAAAATCAGCTACAGCTTCCGGGATCTTCCTCAGATCCAGTGATACAATATGCTCTCCTTTTTTCTCCTGGATGGACTTTATGATGGTTTTAAAAAGCCTGCTGTTTCTGTTTAATCGGGTCGCTGCTTTTTTCCGGCTTGCCAGAACGGATAATGGTGCCAAATAATCTTATTTTTGCTTGATCTGCCTAAACAGCAAATTTAGTGATTCCGAAGGACAAAAACAGGGTTTGGTTCCGGGATAGCCTGACTATTCATTGACGATTCTTCCCCTGCCAAAAAAACTTATGCCTTTATCGCGAATTTCTTCTTCAGCCAACCTGATCGGTCATCCTTTTATCATTCTGGAATCTGTGGACAGTACCAATAACTATGCCATGGGCCTGGTGAATGAAGGCAGGGTAAGTGAGGGCGCCGTTTTTTTGGCCCGCAGGCAAACGGCAGGGAAAGGGCAACGGGGAAAGCACTGGCTTTCCCCGGGGAGCCTGAACCTGACCTTGTCTGTTGTTTTGCAGCCGGTTATGCTTCATCCTGCAGACCAGTTCCTGCTTAGCGCTGCGATCAGTCTTGGGGTCTGTGACTTTTTAATGCAGTATGCTGATCCCCACAAATGCCGGATCAAATGGAGCAATGACATCTATTGGGGTGACAGAAAGGCAGGCGGTATCCTGATTGAGAATGCTATCCGGGGAAATATATGGAACTTTGCCGTGGTGGGAATCGGGTTAAATGTGAACCAGGTCCGTTTCCCGAAATCTTTACCAAACCCGGTTTCCCTGAAAGCCATTACCGGAAAGTCCTGGGATATCTTATCGCTGGCCCTCCCCCTGTGTTCGGCTCTGGAAGCCCGTTATCTTCAGCTGCAGGCGGGATTTCCGGGCAAGATCCTGGAGGAATATACCAACAGGCTTTTTTTACTGAACACCCCAGCCCATTTCAAAACCGGCGCTGTTTCCCTGAAAGGGATAATCCGTGGAATCAAAGCGGATGGGAAGATCCTGGTACAGGCAGGGGATAGCATCCGCGATTTTGGGTTCGGGGAGCTGGAACTGATCGGCTAAAAATTAGGTCAGGGTACCCTGATTTTCCGGGTCGGGACACCACCGTTAATACTGCCAAAGGTTTTGTTCCCAGTCGAATATTTCATTTTTGATCCGCTGTCCTTCCATCAGCCTGCGAACTCCATTATGGATATAATCCTTAATGGACCGGTCAAAAACATTGTCTTCCTTGATGATATAACTGGAAAACATGCGCATTTCAAAGAGGTCTTCCCAGCTCAGGCGCATGGCATAATTTTTTGGATTATATACTTCGTACCGGGCCAATACCGGGCGCAGATCAGGGTAATACAACCAGAATATAGGGGTATAGGTACGGATGGATCCGTCCGAGTTCAGGATGGCCTTTTCAGGTGCGATCCCGATGATGCGGACGTACATCGTCGAGGTCTGTTTGTCGAACACCCAATCCTCTTTTATCCGGTATCTGACCACGGCGTTGGGGTCAAAATCATTGCGGAAAACCTGCTGGGTTTCCTTACCGGTCACAGGATCTGTAACCAGAACCGTATCTACTTTTCCCTGAAGCTGCATGGTAAGCTGATCCAGGGACATGGGGGTGGTAAACCGGTCATCGATTGGATCAAATGCCGTTACTTCTCCCTTTCTTATCGCATTGAGCAGGATATTAATGAACATCTGGCTTCCATTGTCTTCGTTGGCAGGATAGCGGAAAGGCAGGTTCATTTTCTCGCGGGTATCTATTTCCCGCCAGATCCTTTTACCCCAGATCGCATCATCCTTCCGGATATACTGGTAGGAAAGCGGGGCCATATCCTGATCCATGGTGTCCACAATCGCGCCATCCACCCGCAAAGAAGGCTTAATGCTGTCCAGTGCCCCGAACACATTGTCAGGACGCAGGGAAGCGGCCGGTGAATTGAAGGGGTTTTCCGCTGTCCCTCCCGGAGGATTTACTGCATTGCCTGTTGCCGGATTGATCACCCCGGTTCCGGTTCCATAACCGGAGGACTGCCTGGCTGATACCGCTTTGCGCCGAGTGGTGATCTTTCTGCGTCTTTTTGCTGTTTGGGCATCCGCTGAAGCTGCCACCAGGATTACCGCCAGGGCAAATAACAATCCCTTTCTTGCAAAACCTGTCCGCATATGATGATGATTTATGGTGAACGATCAATTTAACCTATAGACCAGGGAGCCGATATTCCGGGTGGTGCCATCCGGTAAATAAGCCCTGATATTATCAATGTATACCCTTGTACCCGGCCTGCAGCGCCCGATTAAACTTTTCACTTCCGGGGAAAAATAAGCTGAGTTACAATTCTTTTCAATATAATCCGGGAAACCCTGTCCCTGGAACCCGATAGTAAAACTGGTCACCAGGGTTCGGACATCAAAGGCAAAATCAGGCGGCATGGTGGATTGAACGCCTTCCTGGAGCCTGAAAAGTGCGGCCCGCAGCATGCCCCCTTTACTGCCTGCCACGGTGGGATAAGGATCGGGCATGCGCTTGGTCCGGAAGACCATGTTGCCCAGGGTTTTAATCTGGCCACCTACGCTTCCGGACACATTGATTGTCACGTTCCCCACACTGGTCACCCGGCCAATAAAATGGCCGGTGCCTGTTTTGGTCAGGGTCCCTCCGCCTGAAAGGCTCGCATTGACGCTTTCCGCCGGAACTCCGGCTGCCGCAATGGATATTGGGTTATCCACCCCGATATACATGACATTCATTTTGTCTGCGGATACCGAAAAACTGGAAGCTCCTACTGTATAGCTTTCGGAGGTATTGTACACCTGCACCTTCCCGGTCTGGTCCTTCAGGGCAATGGCCACTTTGTATGTGTGGTCTCCGACACCCCCGCCCACCACATCATAAGTTCCCAGTCCGCTGACCACCGGAATGGATTGACCATTCACCGTTATAGAAGGATTTACCGTGGTGCTATAGGCCCCCAGCATGATTTTCGCCTCATATTTCTGGCCGGTCATTATATATCCCGCATTGGCAGAAACCAGGACGGAATATTGGTTAAAGACAAAGTTCTGTTTGCTGATCTGGCTGTACAGGTGATCGATCACCATGGATTCCGAATTTTTGACATCATTCTGGAATTTACTCAGTATGGTAACTGCGGCAATGGTAGGTACCATCTTGAAATGGGCGGCTGTCCAGTCATTGTTGTTTTCGGGATCGTTGGTACGGGGAATTTCCACTTTCAGGGGCAGGGTATTGACCAGCTGAAGTCGGAACTCCGGATCCACCATTCCCAGCAATTGCCCCCTGACGGTGCCGATCATTTTTTCGAGCCGGGGTCCCTGCCCATAGTTCTGCATGACCCGGGTCGGGGCCTCCAGGTTATCATCATACCGGATATTGCCGGAATCATCCAGTCCCCCGCTTTCACTCACCACCAGTTTTTTCAGGCTGTCCAGGTAGTTATTAATTCTGGTGCATATCGCCCGGACTGAGTCTGCCTTGGCCCTGATGGGGCCTACCCTGGCTGGGTCATTTTTCATCTGCTTGTCGAAATCAGCGTAAGTCTGGTTGTTTTTGGTAGCAATGGAATGATTGGAATCCCGAATGCTTTCATTGACGATCTTGAAGGCATTGAGCACTTCCTTGGAAACATTGAGGGCAAGCAGGGCGGTCAACACAATGTACATGATGTTGATCATCTTTTGCCTGGGCTCTTTGGGTAATGCCATCTTAAATTATGGTTTTCAGGATTTTTCTGGGTTCAGTGTTAATTATCCTCTGCCCTGCATGGCGGAAAGCATATTGCCGTAAATGGCATTCAGATTGCCAAGGTTCCTGGCAAGTATGGCTATCTGTTCCTGTGTTTTTTTGGCATCCGCTGCACTCTGTGACATCGTTTCTGAAGCAGCGGACAAGGTAGTGTAGAATTTGTTCAGTGCTTTCAGGTGGCTGTTGGTATCCTGCAGTTCGAGTTCATAAATGGTGTTCAGGGAAGCCAGGTTCCTGGTCATATGCTGGATACTGTCATGAAATTTCTTCGTCGATTCTGAAGTATCGTTAAACGTACTGACTGCGGCGGCGGCACTCGTGTAGGCTGCTTTCATATTACCAAGGACGGCTACAGCTTCCCGGGTTTTCACAGTATAATCCTTAGTGGCTTCCATGGCATCAGAGAGATCCGCAAGGTCAGAGACCCTGGCATGCAGCTTCGTGAATCCTTCCTTCAGCTGTTTAAGGCTTGCCGGGGTAATGTCCGCTTCCATCATCATCTTATCCAGGCCCTGCAAGGCCGGTGTGCCGGTTGGAGTACCTATGGCCACGGAACGCTCTACATATTTACCGGTCCGGGCCAATTCATCCTCCGGGCTTTCCCGGATGCCGGGATAATATTTTTCCCAGTAATACTCCGAAGGAGGCGGGAGCAGGGCGTAAATGGTGAAAATAGCCACTTCTGTGAACATGCCGGCCATCAGCATTCCGGTAGCTCCCCTCCAGTGCAGGATCTTGAATAATGCGCCCAGGATCACTACTGCTGCCCCGAAGCTGAAAATAAAGTTCATTATTTTTTTCCCTTTCTTGCTTTCCGCATTGATAGCCATATTGATTCAGGTTTTTATGGATGAAGATGATAAATCAAGATTACCCGTGATTAGTGTTTGGAGAAATCACCTTTGGACCTGCCGAGAAAAGAGATCACACAACGGAATCCGATATAGGATTTTGACGTATCCTGATATTCATACTGCCTGGTGCTCACCTGAAGAAAATATCCAATATCCTTCCAGGATCCTCCGCGTACGACCTTTCTTTTCATTTTCGGGGGATCAGATGGTTTGGCATTGTACTCGATATCCGGATTCATGTCCATTTCAAAAGTTCCGGCATCTGCATAATAGGCAGATGAAGTCCATTCGCTCACATTGCCAGCCATATTATACAGGCCGTAGTCATTCGGCCAGTAAGAATCCACCCGGACCGGATAAAGTCCCCCATCTGCGGCATAATCTCCTAAGCCGGGCTTGAAATTGGCCAGCAGGCAACCCTTCTTATTACGCAGGTAAGGCCCTCCCCAGGGATAAGGGGATTCGTTCCTTCCGCCCCGGGCTGCATATTCCCATTCCGCTTCGGTCGGCAGGCGGAATTCCCCTTCTGTATACAGGTTACGGGCACGACGGTAATCATTCCAGTAATTGGTCCTCCAGATACAGAATGCCGTAGCCTGATTCCAGTTAACCCCGACCACCGGGTAATTATCGAATGCCGGATGGTAAAAGTATAATTGGGCCATCGGCTCGTTATAGGAATAGGAAAAATCCCTGATCCAGCAAAGGGTATCGGGATAAACCGGAGTATTGGTCTTGACAATAAAGGAGGAACGGGGGCTTTTACCTTTATCCATGGCTGCGGCTTTCAGGTCATAGGTTTCCCCATGGTAAATCAGCTTGCGGATATCAATATCCTTTCTTCCCCAGATCCGGTCTTCGGGCCGGTAATACATGGCGTCCAGTTTTTGCTGTGTGGCAGGATCATTATAATTGATCTTCTGTTTCCAGTCAATAAAACTCTGGCCATCCTTGTTGCTTTTCACCTGCCCCAGCAGGACATGTGCAATGGAATCCCTCACCCAATAAACAAACTGGCGGTATTCATTATTGGATATCTCAGTGGCATCCATATAAAACCCGCCCTGGGTGACTGCCTTGTTCCTGGCTGTCAGGGCATAGTTGATATCCTGATCGCTGGAACCCATATGGAAAAAGCCGGTGGGAATATATACCATGCCAAAAGGAACTGTTGGCGCATATTTGGGCCGGTTGAGGACCCCTGTGAGCTGGCCTCCTTCATAGCTTTTTGTGGCATTTCTACTGCAGCTAGCCAGGGAGGCAAGGGCCATCAGGCACACTAATCCCTTGAAAGTGTGGAATTTCATAAGGATGATTTTCGTTTGAGGTAAAGGTAGCAAATGTAATATTATTTTTATATAATATCGATTTATTCCCTGTCTTTTTTATCGGTTTGCCCCCTTTTTGGCAGTAACCTATTTTAACGGAAGGGAATTGCCGATATTGTTCCTGTGATAAATTTATGCCGGGTCCAGTTCCTTCAGTACTTCAGCAGAATCTTCCAGGGGCCTGCTGCAGGCATAATCCCTGCATAGGTACACCGAGGTACTGTCTTGCCGGAAACGCTGACGCAGGAGCGGAAACCGGTCATCATCACGGGCTGAAGCCATCAATACCTTGCAGGGTAAGTACTTACCCTGGATTTGCTGAAGTATTTCCCCATAATTTTTACCCATGATGACAATTTCCCGGAATCCCTGCTCCAGGTCCAGGATACTTTGCAACCAGACACCATGAGAAGAAGGATAACGGATAGCCTGCGGTACCATTCCAGCCGCCATGCGGGTAGCCATTTCCCGGTAGTGAAGCTCCTGGTAAACTACTGACAGATAATGCAAATTGCCGCACATTACCGCATTGCCCGAGGGGGTGGAATGGTCAAATACTTCCTTTTTGCGGAATAGCAGGTCAGCTTGTCCTTCCGGGGTGAAAAAGAAAAAACCTTCCTGGGCATCCCAGAAATGGGTAATCACCTGGTCAGTCAGGGATTTTGCCTTATCCAGCCAGTCCCTTTCAGCGGTGATTTCCTGCAGGCCGATCAATGCCTGGATCAGGAAAGCATAATCATCCAGGAAGGCTGGTTGGCGGGGTTTGCCATTTTGCCAGCAATGATAGAGTGCCAGGGTGCCCGGTTCCCGCAAATGGGTCCAGATAAACATCATGTTGTTTTCTGCGGCAAGCCGGAAGGCTTTATCTCCCAGGGCGGCATATGCTTTGCAGAAGGCAGTACACAGCAGGGCATTCCAGCTGAGCAGGACCTTATCATCCAACAGGGGTCTTTCCCGTTTTTCCCGTTCTGCCAGCAATCGGGAAGTAGCCTGAACCAGCCTTTCCTGCTCCTGCTGATCAGGCTGCCTGATGGCATGAAGGATGTTTTTGCCTTCCCAGTTCCCCTCTTCGGTGATATCGTAAGATTGACAAAACAGCGGAGCCTCTTTCCCCAGAAGCAGGTCCGCCTCCGGCTTTTTCCAAATATAATACCGGCCTTCCTCTCCACCGCTGTCGGCATCCAGCGCGGAATAATAGCCTCCTTCCGGGGAAGCCATCTCCCTGAATACATATTCCAGGGTCTGACGAATGGTCCGGTCATAGAGTGGCTTACGGGTAACCTGAAAGGCTTCGCTGATCAGCTCCAGCAATAACGCATTATCATACAGCATTTTTTCAAAATGGGGAACCAGCCATTCCCGGTCAGTGGAGTACCGGCAAAAGCCACCTCCCAGCTGATCATAAATGCCTCCGGCAATCATTTTATCGAGGGATAGTTCCACATGCCGCAGCGCCTCCTCATTGCGATGGAAATAATGGTATCTGAGCAGGAATTTCAATAGCATTGTAGATGGAAATTTGGGCGCCATGCCGAATCCACCGGATTCCAGGTCCGCTCCGCTCATAATCAGATTGAATATGACCCCCTGGTCCATGGTCCCCAGCTCATGTGGAGATACTGCAACACGGCTGGACGACTGAAGCTGCCGGGTCAGTGAAATTCCCTGTTGATCTATTTCTTCCCTCCTGTCCCGGTATGCATCTGATACCGCAACGATTACCTGGGACCAGGAAGGTCTGTTGAAAGCAGGGACGGGCGGGTAATAGGTACCACCGAAAAAGGCCTGTCTGGATGGGGTGAGAAAAACATTCAGTGGCCATCCACCGGAATGCGTGATGGCCTGCACGGCTTCCATATAAATCTGGTCAAGGTCCGGGCGTTCCTCCCGGTCAACCTTGATATTCACGAAACGCTCATTCATCAATGCGGCTATTTCCGCATCTTCGAAACACTCTTTTTCCATCACATGGCACCAATGGCAGGCTAAATAACCGATACTGACCAGTACTGGTTTGTTCTCCGAAATAGCTTTCTGAAACGCTTCTTCCCCCCATGGGTACCAATCCACCGGATTATGGGCATGCTGACGCAGGTACCCACTTTGCTCATGGATGAGCCGGTTGGTGTGTTTTTTCATAGGTATTCCGGATAGGCTCCGGATTGAGGGCACTAATATAAATCAATTATTTATAATATTCATTATTTTTTCACTAATTAACCCTATATGGAACAATTCCTGAAAAAAGAGGTTCCGCCTGGTTTGGGTAGGACCCTTACCGGTTAACCTCGCCCAGATAGAGTTCCAGGGCAGCTACCATGGAAGGGGCTTTAGGAAGGGGAGCTTTCAGGTCCAGCCGGAGGCCGGCTTCTTCGATGGCCCTGGACGTAGTGGGGCCGAAAGCAGCAATGGAAGTCCCGTTCTGGGCGAATCCCGGAAAGTTTTCGAAAAGGGACTTAACTCCGGAGGGACTGAAAAATACAATCATATCGTAGGCCTGCCCGCTCAGAATCTCCCGGATATCATTGCAGATGGTTTTATACAGCATGGCCAGGCCGAATTCGCAGTTGGTGGATTTGAGATAATCCTGGATATCATTTTTCTGGATATCCGAACAAGGCAGGAGGAATTTTTCATGATCCCGGTGTTTGCCGATCACGTCAAGCAGGCTCTGGGTGATGCCATCCGCTCCGTAAAAGACCTTCCGCTTGCGGTACAGGATGAATTTCTGGAGGTATAGCGCCACGGACTCCGTGATACAGAAATACTTGCAGTCCTGGGATATCTTGATTTTCATTTCTTCGCAGATACGGAAAAAATGATCGACTGAATGCCGGCTGGTGAAAATCACCGCGGTGAACCCGGAAATATCAATGCGCTGCCTGCGGAATTCCCTGGAACTGACCCCCTCTACCCGGACAAAGGGAAAAAAATCGAGCCGGATATTGAATTTCTTGGCCAGGTCGAAATAAGGAGATTTCTCACCATCTGGTCTGGGTTGGGAAATTAATATAGATTGGATCTTCTTGTCCTGAACCTTCCGATTCTGCCCGGCTTTATCCATAATTAGCGATTACTGATAAGTGAAAAAATCCAGCCCTGCTAGGCATTGCCGTTTAACCAAACCAGTACCACTTTGCCCACAATCAGCACAGGTACTATTTCGAAGGCGCAAAGGTACAAAAAAAAATGGAACCGGCTAAAAGAAATATGTGATTTGATCAGATGATAAGCCCTAAAATAGCGGTATACAATAAATAACGAAATAATTATAATTGAAATGTAATACCCGGCACTGGCCAATTGCGGGCTGCAGAAAGCCAGGATGACCAGGAATGGCACCAGCACAATCCCCAGCACTTTATTAATCAGGTATAGAATATAAATGTATCCATCGGTAAGATCGCTGGCTCCGAACAGCCAGCCGCTCAGCCTCAGTACGAAATATTTGATAAAATATATGGTGCCGATCAACGCCACAAAGGAGGGTATCAGCAGATAGATATTATAGTTGGTGATAAACCCGGAGTTCCTGAGCAGCAGGAAAAGATAAAGTCCCAGGCTGATGGAAAAAAATATGTTCAGCAGCAGGGCAGGAAATGGGGTTTGGGATAACTGATCCCTGAGCTGTCGCTGGCTGAGGGTGGGATTGGCAAATGCCCGGAACAGATCTGAAAAATACTTATAAAAAATGATCCGAATGATTGCCAGCAAAAGCAAAACCAGGAATATCAGCCAAAACAAGGTGTTACGCGGCTGGTATTGGCGGATATTATCCAGATCATATTGTCCCTGCCGGCCTGCCCTGAAAAACAGGTTGCCTTGCAAGACATGTTTTACGTACCGGTCATATCCCCCCTGGGCAGCCCCCCCCGGAAACTGTTTCAGGATTTTTAACTCCCCTGTCCTGGAAAAGGCTGTTGGGCCCCTTGTGGAAAGGCGATTTACCATAAGGGAATGGTTCTGCCTGTCCAATTGCGGTCCCGGGAGGACGCCAAGACATAACAATACCAAAATCCGGAATGTCAACACAAAATGGAAATTGCAGGCAAAATTACGAAGGGTTCAGAAAAAATTCATATACCCGAAATGGATCTTTGACTCATTGAGATGGAAAGCCTGTCCGCCGCTCCGCCCCACCGCATAACTGATATTAAATATGCCACTTTTAGTCTGAAAGGCGAGTCCGGCACCCAGGCCTGTGGGAAAATCCATGGTATTCCCATAAAGATAGCTTAAGTGCACATAAGCATTGTCACTGAACAGGAAAAAATAGGAATTCAGGCCCAGTAAATACCGGTATTCCAGGGTGAGGACTGCATACTGGGAGGCATAGATGCTTTGTTCATCAAAACCACGCAGCAACGCATATCCCCCGATCTGGAAAAGCTCATTCAACAGCAGGTTGCGGCCAGTCAGGGCACCGCCGTTAAGGGCGGTCTCCAGGACACTCCTTCCTCCCAGTGGAAAATATTTGGCTACGCGGACCAGGATTTTTGCCTGGTAGGATTTCAGGGTCAGGGAATCATAAAGGGAACCATAATTAAAGGGCACTGAGCCTGTGTCGCTTGCGGTGAGCTGCAGGATACTGTTGTTTTTATCAATAATCTTTGTTCCGAGTCCGACGGAAATATTGGCCTCAATTCCCCTGGTGGGATTAAGTCGATAGTCGGTATGGCTCATGACATACTGTATGCCGAATAGGGTATTGGAAATATCCAGCTGCGGAGGCAGCTGGTGGGTTTCCTTAATGGCCAGGGTGTCCACGGACAACAGTTCACTCCGGGTCTGTTGCACATAAAATTTAAAATAATCCGTAGCGCTGAGCTGATAGAGCAGTCCGGCCTCCTCGTGGATATTGAGATAACTGGAATCTTTCCTGAACAGATCAAAGGAGAGACTGATACCAAACGGGGTATTGAACAGGAAGGGATATTGGAATCCCAGATCCAACTGGGGAGACTTATACTGGAGCTGCTGCCAGTTCAGGGAGATGGCTTCCCCATGGCCAAAAGCATTTTGCAGGTTCAGCCTGGCCTGACCGGTAAGCAAAAGCCGCCCCGTTGCCTGGCTGTTGGGCAGAAATCCGATCAAAAAGTCAAACTGATTGGATTTCCGGATGTCCAGGTAAAGGTTCAGTCTGGCCTTGGTGCCCGTGAAGTATATTTCCCAGGGTTTTCCTTCCTTCAGGAAGCTAAGTTCTGCAATATGCTGGCTGATTGCCTGCAACCTGGATTCATCATACGGGCTGCCCTGGTGTATGCCAAGGTAATTTTCTGCGAACTCATGGGAAATCCGGGCGTTGCCTTTAATGGCCACGCTGTCAATGGTGAAGAGAAAGCCCTTATCCAGGATCAGTTCTGCGTACACCCCCCCCTCCCTGATCCGGATATTGCCGAGTTTCACCCTTGCAAAGGGATATCCGTTGTTTTCACAATACTGAAGGATCTTCCCGAATGTTGAAGCGACCTGATCATAATCCAGCAAACGACCATTGAAGAATTTTTCATTGAACCCAGACCCTGCCAGCAACCCCGGTGGAAGGTCTCCGCGGCTCAGCGTGGCCCAGCGATAAATGTTTCCGGTATATAACACGATCCGGGCAAAATCCGGTTCAATCCGTATGCTGTCCAGGGATGCAGCCAGGTATCCTTTTTTAACCAGTTGCTGCTGAAGATGACTGAGGTATTCCAGGCATTCCCCCTGACTGGAAAATGACCCGGGAATGGAAAGCTTCCCGATCTGCAGGCTGTCGCCTGCAGCAGGAATAACTTTCAGGACATAGACCTGCGCGGTGCAGGGCAGGGATGCAGCATAAAGCAGCAGCAAGATGAATAACGAAAACCGGGTATAAGGTGCCCTATTGGTCATGATCAGCCTGCTGCAGTCCCCAATTTCCACATAATTGGTCAATTCCGGCCAGATTATTCCTGCTGAAGTTTTCCCATTTCCGGATTTTAATCCATGAAATGGGTAATTTCATCATAAAGTAATTCCCTGCACCAGATGCCCAAAAAAACCACTCTACTGATCCGGGGTGTCCCCTTTGTCCTGCAAAAGATACAACCTGCCCTGCTGGGACTGATGGATGGATCGGTATCCACCCTGGCCCCCATTTTTGCTGCAGCCGGTTTGACCCATCAGTCTCACAAGGCTTTTTTAGTCGGAGTTGCCGCTGCAGTCGGTGCAGGAATAAGCATGGGCTTTGCGGAAGCCCTTTCGGATGACGGGAAGGTCACCGGAAGGGGGGATCCTTTGTCCAGGGGGATAATCACGGGCATAGGGACTTCCATTGGAGGAATGCTGCATACCCTGCCTTTTTTGATTACTGATTTAACAATTGCCCTGAGGATCGCCTATATCGTGGTCATCTGCGAACTGGCGGGAATCGCCTTTATCCGTTATAAGTTCATGAAATCTCCTCCGGGAAAAACCGTTATTCAGATCATCATTGGAGGAGGCATTGTTTTTATCATTGGTATATTGCTGGGAAAACTGGGAGCCGGTTAATGCTTTTCCGGCAATCCGAAAAATACCATTTGCCGAATTAATCTGTCTTGGGCAGGAGTCTGCCATCCCTTAGCCGGGGAATACCGGACGCATTAAACGGTGGTTAATCCATCAAAGGCTGAACCCGGAACTTTTACTTTCCCCATGTCAGGTATCTATATCCATATCCCCTTTTGCCGGCAGGCCTGCCATTACTGTAATTTCCATTTTTCCACTTCCCTTGCTTCCGAAAAGGAAATGATCCGGGCCATCATCACAGAAGCCGGGATGCAAAGGGATTATCTGAAAGGTGAAATGGTGAAGACCCTGTATTTCGGCGGGGGAACCCCATCCCTGATCGAAACTGCTGATCTTGTCCTGATACTGCAATCCATCAGGGAACAGTTTTCATTCATCTCAGACCCGGAAATTACCCTGGAAGCCAACCCGGATGACCTCTCCCTCCATAAGATCAGGGAACTCCAGTCAGCAGGGATCAACCGGCTCAGCATCGGAATCCAGAGTTTTTCAGACCAGGACCTGGTCCGGTTGAACAGATCCCATAACGGATCACAGGCGAAAGATGCCCTTCGCCTGGCTATGGAAAATGGGTTCACCAACCTTTCCGCAGACCTGATCTATGGTATCCCCGGATTGTCAGACCAGGGCTGGGAGCATAATGTCCGGTCGGTACTGGATTCAGGAATAACGCACCTGTCCTGCTATGCCCTCACCCAGGAACCAGCTACTGCCATGGACCACCAGATCCGCAAAGGGCGCTTTCCAGCCCTGGATGCCACTCAGGCTGCCAGGCAGTTCGAACTGCTCGACCCCTGGCTGGAAAATGCAGGGTATGAGCATTATGAAATTTCCAACTTTGCCATACCCGGTCATCGGGCCCTGCATAACAGCAATTACTGGAAGGGGGTGCCCTACCTGGGCCTGGGGCCTTCCGCTCATTCCTTCAATGGGTTTTCCCGGCAATGGAACCCGGCCAATAACCAGCAATATCTTTCCGGTATCCGGGAAGGCAAATGTCCTTTTGAACTGGAAATCCTTACTCCTGACCAGCAGTTCAATGAATATATCCTGGTATCATTGCGCACCATGGAAGGATGTGATCTCGACCTGATCGCCAGCAGGTGGAGTAAAGCCACCCAACAAAACCTTTGGGAAAAAAGCAGGATATACCTCGGGAATGGTTCTATGCAGCAGGAAGGCAGGATGCTTAAGCTGACCAAATCCGGATGGCTTTTTGCGGACCGGATTTCAGCAGCGCTGTTCCATTGATATCAGGGAGCAGGTTTACGGTGATGACCCCCATTCCGTAACCAATCCACCAGATCGCCCAGCATCAGGATACCGGTCAGCAGGAGGATAAAAAATCCACCCAGGATGGAAAAAGGCAGCGGCATAGGTATTCTTTCTTCTTACAAATTACGAAATAACCAGGAGAATAACTAGCGGTGCAGGTATTTTTTCAGGGCGGTCTTGGCGGTAGCCACAAGCTGATCACCATTGCAGAAACCCTGACCCGAGTAGATCAGTTTGCCGGTGGAATCCACGAACAGGTAAAACGGATAGGAGGGTACTCCGTACAGCCTGGCTAGCTGCCTCCCCTCCCCCTTTTCTGCATTCATCCGGTAATTGACAAAATGGGCATTAAAAAAATCGCCGGTGGACTGCTCAGAAAACACTTCCTGGTCCATTAGTTTGCAGGGTCTGCACCAATCGGTATACACATCAGCGAATATGATCCTGTGTTGCCTGCGGGCAATAACCTGCACCGCAGGCCAGGATAAATCAGTAAACCGGATTCCCTGCTGTCCGCTGGCCTGCCCCATGGTAATCACCAATATGCAGGTTAAACAGGTTCCTGTTTTTTTCAACCCCTTTGTCATCTCAGGTTTATATCAACATCTTTTCAATCCGGCCAAATGCATCAAATGGAGAAAGCTGCTCATAAAGTATGCTGTAAATGTTTTCGGCCATAGGCACCTGTAAACCGGCAGCCTGGCTGATTTCATGGATACACCTGGCTGCATAATACCCTTCTGCCACCATATTCATCTCCATCTGCGCAGCCCGAACTGTATATCCCTTGCCGATCATGGTGCCGAAACTGCGGTTACGGCTGTATGGAGAATAACAGGTGACCAGCAAATCCCCCAGGTAAGCACCTGCAAAGGGATTCCGGTTTTCATAAATATGGTTTTCGCTTCGGTTCACCGCATCATTGAAAGCCGTCATTTCCCCGGCACAGTTGGCAATATAGACAGACAGGAAATTATCTCCATATCCCAGGCTATGGGCAATGCCGGCCCCTATTGCATAAATATTTTTCAGGACGGCCCCATATTGTGCGCCCCAGATATCATCATTCACCACTGTTTTCAGATAGCGGGTGATAAACCGTTTTGCTATGCTTCTGGCTGTGGGATAATCCTTGCCGGAGAAAGTGATATAGGTTAGCTTCTGGGCAGCCACTTCCTCGGCATGACATGGTCCCATAATGGTAAAATAACTGGTCAGCGGAAACTGAAAATGGCGCAGCAGATACTCATTCAACAGGATATTTTCCCCGGGTATGATCCCCTTGATTGCACTGATCACAGATTTATCCCCGAAAATCTGGCGGGGAAGGGGTTCCAGCACTTCCCTGATAAAGGCCGAGGGAATGCAGAAAATCACCCAGTCAGAATTCAGGATCACTTCGGTAGCATTGGAGGACAGTATGATGTTTTTCAAGTCAAAGCGGACACTGCTCAGATAGGAAGGATTATACTTCCGTAAATGCATACTCCTGATATCGGCTTCCTTGCGCATCCACCAGTTGATGCGAAAATGATTATCCGTAAGGATCTTGGCCAGGGCAGTTGCCCAACTGCCACTTCCGACCAGGCCTACCCTGTATCTCACATTGGACCTCATGGTAGTAAAAGTACGAAAACCACCGGAGTGCTCCCGGCAGGCAGACTATTTAGTCGCCATGAACAGCTGCGACTGCGGAACCACGCTCACCTTGCTTCCGTTTTGCAGTGTTTTGGATATTGCGGTATAGGGAGCCGTCACCACTTTATCGCCCCTGATCAAGCCAGAATCGATTTCTATGTTGTTGTCATCCTGGATGCCGGTTTTTACCATTTCCATCCTGACTGTTCCAGATTTCCGGATGACAAAAACCACTTCCTGCTGCTTGAAGGAAGACTGGGAAGTATCAGCAACCAGCGCAGGAGTTCCGGATTTATTGCCGTTCATGGTTCCGGTGGTATCCCTGGTCGTTACCGCATTGATGGGAACAGCTATAACATGTTTGTGGGTTTCGGTCTGGATATCCACACTGGCGCTCATGCCAGGCCTGAAAGGAAAATGCCTGGGATGCCTGGGATCAATCAGGTCTGCATACGAGGATTTCAGGATACGGATATGCACCGTATAATTGGTGACCTGATCAGCGGAAGAGTTGGTCGTCGTGGTGCTGGAAGAGGAGCTGAGCGAGCCGGAACTGGTCGCAATCCGGGTCACCACCCCGATGAAGTTCCGGTCATTATAGGCATCAACCTGTATATTGGCCGTATCCCCGTAGTTGACTTTCGGGATATCATTTTCCCCCACATCCACCCGGACCTCCATGGTATCCATATTGGCGATGGTCATCATCTCCGTGCCCGCCATCTGTGCCGTACCAACCACCCTTTCCCCATTTTTCACCAGTAGGCTGGATATATATCCGCTCATGGGCGCATAAATGGTCGTTCGTCCCAGGGTTTCTTCTGCCTGGGACAAGGTAGCCTGCGAACTGGCAACCCCATACTGGCCGCTGCGGATCTGGTCCTGGGCCGCGTCGTAACTTGCCAGGGCGGACTGGTAATCGCTCTGGGCCTGTTCATATTCCACCTGGGAAATGATCTTCTGGCCCACCAGCTGCTGATCGCGGGCAAATATGGCCTTGGTCTGGTCCAGCTTGGCCTTGAATCCCGCCAGTGAAGCCTGTGCATTGGCCAGCTGAGCCTGCATCTGGCTCACATTGGCCAGGGATTGTTCCCGGATAGAATTGTAAATATCCGCATAGATTTTTGCGATGACCTGTCCCCGGGTCACTGAATCTCCCTCCAGGACCGGCAGGCTGATGATCTGACCGGAAACATCCGGGCTCACTTTCACTTCGATTTCAGGATATATCTTGCCGCTGGCCGAGACTGTTTCAGTAATATCCTTGTATTCCGCAGCCTCGGCGGTTACTTTTATAGATTGCGGCTGACCGATTACTCCCTTGCTTTTCAATATCAGCAGCAGAAATATCAGCAGCAGGATGCCTACTAACAGATAAATGATCGTTTTTCTTTTCATAAAGTCCCGGGGTGATCTGTGTTTAATGCTGCTTTTACCTTTTAGAGGGTAAGCTGCAGGTTTTTATAAAATTCCAGCAATTTCACTTTAAAAATATAAGTGTATTTGGCGGTAAGCAAATTGGTTTTGGCGGCAAACAGGTTATTCTGGGTGGTCAGATAATCCACAGAATTGATCAGTCCCAGATTATATCTTTTGGTGGCAAAGTCAAAGGCAATCTGGGAATCTTCCAGTGTTTTCATGGCTGCATGGAAGTTCTCCAGGGATCCCTTGGCATCCGCATAGGCTTGAAAGATGTTCTGCTTGAGGGTAAGCCGGTCCTGCTCAAAGGTCAGCTGATCATTCAGCAGGTTGATATGGGCTCTCTGCACATTGGTTCGGATTTGCCAGCCGTTCAGGATGGGAATATTGAGTGCCAGCCCGAAGTCCTGCCGGAAATTATCCCCCATCTGAGTGGTCAGGGGTGTTTTTGAATAGGTGGGAACCAGGACCTGCTGGCTATAGGAATTCACCGTATAGTTGGTATTGTTGATCGAGACGGTCCCGATAGGCATGGCCGGATAGGTGATAAGCGACTCGGATGGTCTGAGGTACTGGCTGGAATAGCTGGTGGCCATTCCCCCAAATAAGGAAAGGCTCGGAAAGTATGCGCCTCTGGCTGCTTTCAGGGACTTGGATGCTGATTTGACAATAAAGGAATCCTCTGCCATCTGGGGCTGGTTATTCAGGGCTTCCTGATAGATCAGGTCCGGATTTTCCTGGGTCAGGTCCAGCAGGGGGATTTCATCAATGTTCTGCGGAGCCTCCACATCGAAGGGAGTGCTGAAATTCAGGTTCAGCAGGGCTTTCATCTGAAGGATGGAAATGATCAGGGTGTTTCTGGCCCCGATCAGGGTCGCGCTGTCCCTGGCTTGCTGGGCTTCCAGGTCAGCCTGGTTGCTTTCAGGAAGATAACCCGACTGGACCTGCTTGGTGGTATTGTTCAGTTCCGAAGTGGACAACTGCACCTGCTGCTCGTCTGCCTGCACCTGTTCCTTATTGGCCAGGATCTGCAGATAGGCAGTGGCTACGTTGAGGGAAACATCATTTTTCAGCTTTTCCAGGGCGGAATTGCTGGCTGCGGCTGCATACCTGTTGGCTGCAATGGTGTTGATCTGCTGGAACCAGGTAAACAGATTGAGACCCATGTTCAGTCCGATGCTGGAAAAAGCCAGTTTGGAAGTCACGAAAGTATTGGTGGTAGGGTCAATGGATCTGCCGAAATTATATCCATATTCCGGGGTGGCAGAAAGGGTAGGCAGACGGGAAAGCCTGCTCTGCTGCAGGGTGAGTCTGGCCATCCGGACCTGAAGGGCGGACTGCTTGATCTGGATATTATGGTCCCTGGCATATTGAATACACCGTTCCAGGGTCCAAATGTCCTGAGCCTGAAGGGATCCGCAGACCAGAAATATTAGGCCAAGTAGATAAATAACAGGCCGGGAATGATTCATCATCGAAGCAAAAATAGGAAATAAGCCTTACCAGGGATGCTTATACATTGATCAGTGGTAAAATTTCAGCTTATTTTCAGGTATTTCCCCATAGTATCCGACATTTAACAAAAGTTTACAGTTTACCCGGACTACGGCGGTTTTAAAGTATGCTTTTTGAATTCCGCTACCTTTACCTCCCATAATTAATGTCATGGAAACGGATTTCCTGGTGATTGGTTCCGGTATTGCAGGACTGACCTATGCCCTGAAGACAGCCCTCCGCTGCCCCGACAGGAAGGTCATGGTGATCACCAAGACCATCGAGGATGAAACCAATACCAAGTATGCCCAGGGCGGGGTGGCCGTGGTGAATGACCAGGAAAACGACAGCTTTGAAAAACATATCGAAGACACCCTGATCGCCGGGGATGGCCTTTGCAATGCGCGAACCGTCGAAGTAGTGGTCAAAGAAGGGCCGGGACGGGTGAGGGAAATCATATCCTGGGGAGCTCATTTCGATAAAACCGAAGAAGGAGATTTTTCACTGGGCAGGGAAGGAGGTCATTCCGTCTTCAGGGTCATGCATCATAAGGATGTGACCGGCCTGGAGATCGAAAGGGCTTTGCTGGCCATGATACACCGCCAGCCAAATATTGAACTGATCACCCATTGTTTTGTCGTGGATCTGCTGACCCAGCATCATCTGGGTTACCTGGTCACCAAATCTACCCCGGATATCACCTGTTACGGGGTATACGTACTAAACCTGAGCACGGGCCGGATCGAGAAAGTGGTTTCGCGGATCACCCTGCTGGCCACTGGCGGCAATGGCCAGACTTACCGGGCCACCACCAATCCCAGGATTGCTACCGGGGATGGAGTGGCCATGGCCTACCGGGCCAAGGGAAGGATTGAGAATATGGAATTCATCCAGTTCCATCCAACCGCCTTGTATCAGCCCGGGGTGAGCCCCAATTTCCTGATCTCTGAAGCAGTCCGCGGAGATGGGGCCCTGTTGAGAAACGCCCGGGGAGATGAATTCATGGACCGGTACGATCCCCGGCTTTCCCTGGCTCCCCGGGATATTGTAGCCCGGGCCATCGACAGCGAGATGAAGATTGCAGGGACAGAGTTTGTTTACCTGGATTGCCGGCAAATGGATGCCACCAGATTCAGGGCACATTTTCCGAATATCTATGAAAAATGCAATAGCCTTGGGTTCGATATTTCCAGGGATATGATTCCGGTCACCCCTGCTGCGCATTATAGTTGTGGCGGCATCAAGACCGACCTGCAAGGCAGGACTTCCATCCGAAACCTGTTTGCCTGCGGGGAATGTGCATCCACCGGGCTTCACGGCGCCAACCGCCTGGCCTCCAACTCCCTGCTCGAAGCCATGGTATTCGGTCACCGCTGCCATGAGCAAGCTGTGATAGAGGTCACCGGGGCTCCGCTCATGGAAGGTATACCGGACTGGAATGCCAGGGGAACCACAGCTCCTACGGAAATGATCCTGATCACCCAGAGCCTGAAGGAACTCCAGCAGGTCATGAGTGATTATGTCGGAATTGTCCGCACGATAACCAGGCTGAACAGGGCTATGAGGCGATTGGATCTCCTGCATGAGGAAACCGAGGAACTATACCAGAATACCATCCTGTCTCCCCAGCTGCTGGAACTGAGAAACCTGATCACGGTGGGTTACCTGATCGTAAAAGGGGCTTCTTTCCGCAAAGAAAGCCGGGGGCTTCATTTCAATACCGATTACCCTTTCAAAAGCAGTCTGGTGCAGAATATCGTCCTTTGATCGTTGAAATATACCTGGATGCCAAAAGATAAAACCGGCGATTGCCAGTGGCCCGCCAATGATCCGCTCATGATCCGCTATCATGATCTGGAATGGGGTATACCCAACCATGATGACCGCATGCTTTTTGAATACCTGGTGCTGGATGCCTTCCAGGCAGGGCTGAGTTGGAAGACCATCCTCCATAAACGGGAGAACTTTCGCCGGGCATTTGATCAGTTTGACCCCGAAAAAATAACCCGGTATAAAGAAAAGAAGATCAACCTGCTTTTGGCGGATGCCGGAATAATCCGAAACCGGCTCAAGATCAGGGGAACAGTGAAAAATGCCGGGGAGTTTCTGCGGCTGCAGCAGGAATATGGAAGCTTTGACCGGTACATCTGGCAGTTCACCGGCTTTAAAACGATCTGCAAAGGCCGCCGGTCCATGAAGGATATTGACTCCAGTTCTCCGGAGTCAGATGCCATGAGCAGGGCATTGCGTAAAGAGGGATTTACCTTCGTGGGATCAACGATCTGTTATGCATTCATGCAGGCTTCAGGAATGATCAATGACCACCTTGTCACCTGTCACCGTTACCCCGCTTGCAGCCAATCAGTTCAACACCGCTGATTCGCCGGACAGGGTAATGCCCGGGGTCAGTTTTAAACGATTAAACCCACCGGTCACATTTCGGAGATTATGAATTCCGGATTTTTTCAGGATAGAGCAGGCTATCATGCTTCTGTAGCCGCTCTGACAGTGAACGTACAGATTCCGGTGTGACCAGGATTGGGCAATCTGATTGCCCTGATGGAATTCCCCCAAACTGACATTCAGCGCTCCGGCCACATGGCCAACGGCAAATTCAGTCGGTCTGCGCACATCCAGCACCATCAAATGAGGATCGTAAGGCAGGTCCATGGCCAGTTCATCCGGATCCACACTCAGGACCATATCGGTTTTTTCTCCCGCAAGTTTCCAGGTGTCAAAACTACCTTTCAGGTAACCGGCCACCTGGTCAATGCCTACACGGGATAGGCGGATAATGCTTTCCTCCTCCAGGCCGGGGGCGGTGATCAGGATAACCGGGCGGTCAAAAGGGACCAGGACACCGGCCCATTCGGCAAAGCGTCCGTTAAGCCCTATTTGCAGGGCACCGGGAATGAATCCTTCCCCAAAAATTTCCCCGGGGCGGGTATCCAGGATTATTGCGCCGGAATCCCGGTAACTTTTAAATGATGCGGTATCCAGGGGGACTTTGCTACGGGTCAATACCGCATCCAAATTATCATATCCCTGCCGGTTGATGCGGGCATTTAGCGGAAAATACTGTGGGGGAGCACTGAGTCCTTCGGTTACCTGGCGAATGAATTCCTCCCGGTCTGCAATCAGCATGGCATAATTTCCCAGTTTCTGGAAACCGATGGTGCTGCTGGTTTCCGGACCGATTTGTTTGCCGCAGGAAGATCCCTGCCCGTGTGCAGGGTATACGATCACTTCATCGGGAAGCAGTTTAAGCTTCTGCAGGGAATTAAAAAGCATTCCGGCCAGTTCCTCCTTTCCCAGATTTCCGCTGAACAGGTCCGGGCGTCCCACATCTCCCACAAAAAGGGTGTCCCCGGTGAACAGGCAATGCGGATGACCTCCCTCATCCCTCAGTAAATAACAGCTTGATTCCAGGGTATGACCTGGGGTATGCAAGACCTCGAGAGAGATTTTACCAATCTGGAACTGCTCCCCGTCCCTGGCCAGGTGTATGGGGAAAGCTGTTTCGGTACCGGGACCATAAATCACCGGAGCCCCTGTTTTTGCAGCCATATCCAGATGACCGGAAATGAAATCTGCATGAAAATGCGTTTCGAAAATGAATTTGATGCGGTCCCGGCGTTCCCTGGCCAGATCCAGATAACGGTCTATATCCCTCAGCGGGTCAACAACCGCCGCTTCACCACCGGATTCTATATAATAAGCTGCTTCAGACAGGCATCCGGTATAGAACTGTTTGATGAACATCTTGTTGCTTTTTGCACAAATCTAATAAATCTTGAATGTCCATGTATATCCATCTGCTGGCCCTTGTTTAATCGGGGTAAGGGAGGATTAAATCCATTCTTTGGTCAAAGGTATGGCGGTTCTTTCACTGGCATAAATTATAACGGGCAGCATATGTTGATATGCTGCCCGTCATTCCTGGAATTTATAGCCATTACCCCACCAGTTCCTCCACGAATTTAGCCACTTCGGCTATCCGCTGGGTATTGATGGTGTAATGAATGAACTTGCCGTCCCGCTCCGTCACTACAATGCCAGCCCTTCTCAAAATGGCGAGATGCTGGGAAGCCACTGATTGTTCCAGTCGCAGTTTGACATAAATTTCTGTAACGGTCATCCGTTTATGGTCTTCCAGGAGTTTGATCATCTGCTGACGCAACTTGTGATTGATTGCGCGTAATACCATGGCTGCCTTCTTAACGGCAATGTAATCCAACCTGATTTGCTCTTTTTCGCTACTGCCCCTGCTAATTACCAGCGTGTTCGAAGAAGTTGGAATGAGTGTTTTTTCCATTTTGCATAAAATTTAACAGTTATAGATAACGTATTCACAATGAACTACGACAAACAATGAAATCAAGCTTGGAATGCTTATAAAGGGGTTTGTGTTACAAAAATATCCCATTTGAGTTAAATTAAAAAAAAAATTATGTCTGGTGGTAAAATTCCTGCCAGGAAAAGAAGAAAAAATGAATGGGGTACCCTTGTAAATCAATTGAATTTCAATGAATTATTAATATTAAGGCCGATGGAACGCTTTGAGATAAAAAGGTTCAAAATAAGCCAGGTTCTGAAACAACCCTTTCCGGAATTCTTCCCAGGCAAGCTGGGCCAGGCTGTCCGGGCCTATCGGTGTTTGCCGGAAAACGGCCCGGGAGGATGGATTGAACAGGATCTGTCCTTTCTGGGCTCCGTCCCCTGAAAAGCAAACCGTATGGCTGGCAAGAAGTGTCGAGAAGCTGTCCGCAGCAAGAATCATGGGCCCCGGATGAATGATCTCATTCAGCGCTGCATCATAAACGGCTGTGTACACTTCGGCTCGCCGGGCATCCATCATGGGACAATACATCCAGTCAGGATGGCTCTCGCCGGTTATCATCTCGCGCCCCAGCACCTTCAGTGAACTGATGGCAATCAGCGGAAGGTTCCAGGCATAACACAACCCTTTTGCCGTGGATGATCCAATGCGTAATCCGGTATAGGAACCAGGGCCCGCGCTGATGGCCACTGCCGATAGCCGGGTAGCCTGTATGTCGGATTCCTGCATCAGCCGGTGGATACCCCCAGGAAGAAAAGCAGCATGGTTTCTTTCCCCGGTGCTTTCCAACCTGCTGATCACCTGCCCGTCACCAGACAGGGATATCCGGGCAATGGCAGCATGTGTATCAATATTGATGAGGTAATCCAATGTCAGCAATCTGTAATGGACCGGGATGCGCTTTTCAGCAGGGGAGCCACCAGGTACCGGTCATCCCCGGTGTCCCGGTGTAGTTTTTCCAGCAGGCGGCATATGGCGGATTTTCCGATTCTTTCCCCCCATTCAAAGGGTCCGTAAGGATACCGGGTACCCAGTTTCATGGCTGCATCAATATCTTCCCGGGTGGCCGTTCCATCCCCTGCAGTAAAATATGCTTCATTGATAATCATGGCAGCGATCCGGGGAGTTGCCATACCTGCCCTGTCTTCGACGATGACATATTTCCAGTCCAGCTGATTCATGATTTTATCCAGCTCAGCCAGGTGCTCTTTTACCGGCGCGGTGATTTCTGCGAGGCTCCTGTTGATGAAAGTCGGCCAACTGTTAAATCCGAATAACAGGCTTTCCCCCGACTGGATTTCCGACAGGGAAGTGCAGATCGTATTGAGCAAAACCGGTCTGGCCCCGATCCGGGGTATCCAGCCCGGTCCGGCAGGTCCCGCTTCGTCAAAATTGAGATCAATGAACAGGTCGTATCCATCCGTATCCCCAGGCCCTTCCCGTCCATTGACGATGACATCGGAACTTCCCAGTCCCTTTTCAAGTAACTCTGCCACCCGGTCCGCAGATCCCCAGACTTTAACCTTCATAAAAAATGATTATTTTTCGTCCGGCTTTAGTATACGGGCTGCTTCAATCAAAGTTATGGTAAAAACCATTGTTCAAACTCATGCGGCTCCATCCCCGATCGGGCCATATAGCCAGGCCGTCAGGTTTGGGGATATCCTGTTCCTATCCGGGCAAATCGCCTTGAACCCTGAAACGGGTAACCTGACCGGATCAGCTATTGAGGTGCAGACCCGCCAGGTCATGGAGAACCTGAAAGCGGTCCTGATGGAAGCCGGAATGGACTTCAGTCATGTGATCAAATCCACAATATTTTTGACCGATCTGCAGGATTTCCCGGAAGTCAATACTGTTTATGGTGCCTATTTTGAAGATAAATTCCCTGCGCGGGAAACCATTGAAGTCTCCGGTCTCCCGAAAGGGGCCGATGTGGAAATTTCCATGATCGCCGGTTATTGATTTCTTCTAGGAATGCCAGCACTGTTTTCAGAGCTTGATTTCCCCGTCCTGCTTGTCGAAAAAATGATATTCCACCAAATGACAGGCTGGATCTGCCACCAGGGAGATCCATTTCCTGAACCGGAAGAACCATTTCCATTGGTGGGAATACCATCCCCTGGTGAGGTAGGCATGCAGGATGGGGTGAAGGTGAAGCTTAAGTCCCTGGTGGTTATGCAGGATAAGGAATTGAAGGGTCTTTTCGATATCATCGGTGATCAGCTGGGATGACCCGATCTTGCCGGTTCCGCGGCAGGTAGGGCATTCTTCCGTAGTGGAAATATTGATCTCGGGCCTTACCCGCTGACGGGTGATCTGCATCAGGCCGAATTTCGAAATGGGCAGTATAGTATGCTTGGCCCGGTCGGAAGCCATCTGCCTTTCCATGACATCGGCTACTGCCTTTTTATTTTCCGGCAGCTTCATGTCAATGAAGTCAATGATGATGATCCCGCCGAGATCCCGGAGCCTGAGTTGCCTGGCAATCTCCCCGGCAGCTTCCATATTGGTGGCCAGGGCATTATGTTCCTGATTACTGCTGGCACTCTTATACCCGCTGTTAACATCAATCACATGCAGGGCCTCTGTGGCTTCGATGACCAGGTAAATACCGCTGGGCAGGTTGACGGCCTTTCCAAAAGCGGCCTTAACCTGTTTGGTGATCCCGAAGTGATCGAAAATGGGGACCCCATTGTTATATAAAGAAACAATATCCTGCTTTTCAGGGGCTATTTTCTGAATATAGGACTTGGTATCGGCAAAAATCGTGCGGTCATTGACCACCACCCGGTTAAAACTTTCACTGAGCAGGTCCCGGAGTATGCTGGTGGTGCGGGTCTGTTCGCTCAGTATCTTCCGCGGTGCAATGGCTCCCCGGAGGTTTTGCTGGATGTTTTTCCACATGGTGACCAGGTCCCGCAAATCATCCTGAAGTTCCAGGGTTTTTTTCCCTTCTGCCGCAGTACGGACAATAACCCCGAAGTTATTGGGTTTGATGGCTTCCACGATCTGCTGAAGTCTTTTGCGTTCTTCCGAAGAATGAATCTTTTTGGAAACTGCAACGATATTATTGAACGGGGTAATGACCACGAACCTTCCGGGAAGGGATATCTCTCCGCTCAGGCGTGGTCCTTTGGAGGAAATAGGTTCCTTGAGTATCTGGACCAGGATGCTGGGCTTGCCGTTAAGCACATCCGTGATCTTCCCGGTCTTGACGATTTCTTTTTCATTGTGGAATTTGGCAAAATCCAGTTCTTCCCGGGCATTGACGGAAAAATGGGTGAATTTCAGCAGGGACCGGATAAAGGGGCTCAGATCAGTATAGTGCAGGAAAGCATCCTTTTCAAAGCCCACATCCACGAAGGCAGCATTTAAACCGGGGATCAGTTTTTTCACCTTTCCCAGGTACAGGTCACCCACTCCGAAACGGGTTGTACTGGTTTCATGATGAATTTCCACCAGCTTGTGGTCCTCCAGAAGGGCTATTTCCACCCCTTCCTGGCCCGCATTGATGATCAGTTCTTTGTTCAAGGCCTTCCTTTTTAATGCTGCATTGCTTTCTGGTAGGATGCGGGGCATAAGAACCAAAACAGACAGATTGAACCGAAGAAACTGAATAAGGCCATAGTAATTGCAGGAATTTGTAATCGGGCCGGTGGAAATGGTCCTGGCAACTTAAATATGGCAGTTAAGAAGAGGATTACTTCTTGTTCTTTTTATGACGGTTTTTTCTCAATCTTTTTTTACGCTTGTGTGTGGCGATCTTATGTCTTTTCCGTTTTCTACCGCAAGGCATACCTGAATGATTTTTTAAAAAAGCTAATTCGTTTATGGGTTATTACTGAAAGTCTTGATATACCTGTCAATCTGATGGCTGAACCCCGTGTCATTCACCA
>DATLTB010000074.1:0-16858 GCA_035533815.1 Chitinophagaceae bacterium | reverse complement strand
GATCAAACAAGGAAAGAATGTCAATCGTGGTCTGAAGGAAATAGCCGGTTTTGAAACCGGATGATACCACTACTATTTTTTTTACCTTACTGTTGCTGTATTTTGTATCTACCGATCCAATACCCCAAGGAGATAATTATTACCTTAGGTGGGGTCCTGTGTAGTTACAATTTATTATATTTACCGAAACAACATTAAATGATCTCCAAAACATTTTACGCCCTGTTTATGATCACCGCTTTTAATTCCTGTAACCAACCCGAAAGCAAGATACCGTCCTCCCAGCCGATAGCACAAATTCCAGAACAGAACTGGGGTAAACTGCCCGGCGGCAAAGAAGCCAAACTGTATACCCTGTCTAACCACGATATGAAAGTGGTCATATCGGATTATGGCGGTATTATCGACTCCATAGTAGTTCCTGATAAAAAAGGTAACCCAGGAAATATTGTATTGGGATATCCCAGTTTGGCCGAATGCCTCAGCCTGAAATCCAATTACCCCTATTTCGGGGCGATTATTGGCCGGTATGCAAACCGGATCTGTGACGGTAAATTCAAACTGGATGGTAAAGAATATACTTTGGCTATAAATAATGCCCCGAATTCCCTGCATGGTGGCCTGATCGGATTCGATAAAAAGCTTTGGTCGGCTATCCCTAAATATGATCATGATACAAGCGAACTGGAACTGAGCTATACCTCTGCTGATATGGAGGAAGGTTACCCTGGTAAACTACAGGTGGTTGTTCGGTACATGCTGACTGCTGACAATCAATTAATCATGGATTACCAGGCTACCACGGACAAACCCACAATTGTCAATTTGACTAATCACACCTATTTTAATTTATCCGGCAATCCGGATTCCGTAATCTATGATCATGAAGTATATCTGAATGCCAATCATTATCTTCCTATCGATTCCAACTTTATCCCAACCGGTGAAATACTTGATGTACATGACACACCAATGGATTTTACCATTCCCAAAAAGGTTGGAAAAGACATCAACGATCATTTTCAGCAGATCAAATATGCTGGTGGCTTTGACCAGACCTGGGTCTTGAATAAAAGTGAAAAACATGAACTGACTCTGGCTGCCCGAGTCCGGGATTCAAGTACTGGCCGGGAAATTCAAGTGTATACTACTCAACCTGGGATTCAGTTCTATTCGGGGAATTTCCTAAAAGGTGTAGTGGGAAGGGATGGTAAGGTATTGACAGGAAGGGAAGGCCTGTGTCTGGAAACCCATCATTTCCCCGATGCTCCGAATGTGGATTATTTTCCGAGCCCGGTTTTACTCCCCGGTTCACTTTATCATGAGGTTACCATATACAAATTCTCTTGTTATTAGCAGGGGATTCAAGTCATATACCGCATTTCGCTTTTCTTCATAGCAGTTGCCTAAGGCCAAGGAGATCATCACCTGGTGGCCAGAGCGACACCTGCCGGTATATCAGGGATATGCTTACCTATTCATGATTCTGAGGGCCAAAATCCAATAAGGTGTCTACAAATTCATTGATATCGCATAACTGGAGGTCTTCCATTTTTTCACCCAACCCAATATATTTAACTGGAATTTTGAACTGATCCGCGATGGCCAGGACTACCCCCCCTTTGGCTGTTCCGTCCAGTTTGGTGATGGCAATTGCGGTCACCTCAATTGCCTCGGTAAATTGCCTGGCCTGTTCTATCGCATTCTGACCGGTTGACCCATCCAATACCAGCAATACTTCATGGGGAGCATCCGGTAATATTTTTTTTATTACCCGCTTTATTTTCCCCAGTTCTTCCATCAGGTGGGCTTTATTATGTAGTCTGCCTGCCGTATCGATTAGGATAATCTCGGTATTTTTTGATATGCCGCTTTGAATCGTATCAAAAGCTACCGCTCCAGGATCAGAGCCCATGGCCTGTTTAACAATGGGTACACCAATTCGTTCACTCCATATGGTCAGTTGTTCAATCGCAGCTGCTCGAAAAGTATCTGAAGCCCCAAGCATAACTGATTTCCCCGCTTTCTTGTACTGATAGGCCAGTTTTCCAATGGTGGTGGTTTTGCCTGCCCCATTTACGCCCACTACCAGGGTCACATAAGGTCCTTTAACGTGGATATTTTGAAAACTATTTAAGCTGGATGGATCTGCAGCCTGAAGCAGCCGGGCAATCTCTTCCCGGAGAATAATTTTCAATTCACTGACATTCAAATACTTATCTTTTGCCACCCGCTTTTGGATTCCCTCAATAATTTTGACCGTGGTGCTAATACCCACATCGGCAGAAATCAGGGCTTCTTCCAGATTATCCAGTACTTCTTCATCCACAACAGACTTCCCTACAACAGCCCGGCTAATTTTGGACAAAAAACTTTCCCTGGTTTTCCGCAGACCTTCATTCAGGTTTTGCTTTTTATCCCTGGAAAAAATGTCAAGTATTCGCATGATTATGCTGATTTGCGCGTGGCCAATTTAAATTCCATTTTCGAATTCTTCATTAAAATACAAAAAGCCATCCGGTTGGGACAGCTTGAATAGTATATCTGCAGTTCCAGATTATTTCTGCAGGTTATTTCTGGTTAAGGAAGTCTTTGATTTTGTCCTTATGCACTATCCCTTCCTTGAATGTATAGGCATCAGACTGTTGGGAGCGGACTGCCCGGATGACCTTGGTCCAGTTCTTAGCTTCTGCAGCGGCTTTCTGGTCCTTGGTTTTAATAGCTGTTTTAGCTTGCTTTGCCATGTTTTTTCAATTAAGCGGTAAAGTCCATTTCCAACCTTTACTTGATTTCCTTGTGAACAGTGACTTTTCTCATGATCGGATTGAATTTCTTCAATTCCAGTCGTTCCGGGGTGTTTTTTTTATTTTTAGTAGTAATATAGCGGGAAGTACCTGGCAACCCTGAATTTTTATGTTCGGTACACTCCAAGATGACCTGAACCCTGTTACCTTTTTTTGCCATATCACATTAATGTTAATTGTTATAAATTCAGATTGTCTGGCCTGCCGCTCTCAGTTCCTTGACCACCACATAAAGTCCGCGTTTATTTATGGTCTTCATCCCGTTCACGGTTAATTTTAGGGTGATCCACCGGTCTTCTTCGGCAAGGTAAAACCGTTTTTTCTGGAGATTGGGTAAAAACCACCGGTTGGTCTTGACATTGGAAAAGGACACATAGTGCCCGGTAATCGGTTTTTTGCCTGTGACCTGACATACCCTAGCCATAAACTGAATTAAATTTTGGATGGCAAAGGTCGTTTATTATTATCGAATTAGCAAATCGGTAGTCGGATTTGGCCATGTTAACGCTACGGACAAAATAACTATCCCCTCATGCAGCAATTCCATGCATTTTTTTGTCTTTTATATGGATTGTAAAGTTTGGCACAATTTTTACATGGTCGAAGGCATGAAATGGATCATCACCATATTTATCATTCTGGTTTCCGGAGGAGTTTTATTTCCTATTTTGAAACACCGGATCTTCCGCCAGGATGAATTCGATGCTTCCAAGGACCTCTTTATCTGATTGAAGCGGGCCATATCTCCCTATTGATCAATCCATTTCTCCCTTCCAGGAGCAGGTTTCCAGTTATCCTGGGGCTCATAATAATGATATAACATCCCCGAAAGTCTCCGGATCAGCGTCCAACCTTCATTGTCCTGCTTCCAGGACGTATCCTGTAGGTTCTTGGTAATGATACAAAATACATAATCACCGTGAGGGGCATTCACCAGGTCCACTTCTGAGCGGGAATCATCTACAGCACCTTGTTTTGAGGCTACCTGGACGTATGGTGGGATCTGGGATAGGGCTTCTCCATCCCAATAGATCCGGATCAGGTTCCGGTACATTCGTTCGCTGGCTGCAGGACTGACCAGTTTGCCTTCCCTGATCAGGGTGACCAGGCGCGCCATTTCCCTGGGGGTAGTCTGACCCCAACCATATAAATTCCAGGCAGCACTCCGGCCAGGAGTCCTGGAATTCACCCGGGTATGGACGAATCCATGACTCTTTAACCAGTGGTTGATGGCAATTCCTCCTCCGGCCAGGGATTGACACCAAACTGCTGCGGTATTATCACTTTCCGTGATCATGAGTAAAACCAGTTTGCTGAGCAGGATAGTGGCGCTATCTTTAAATCCACCCAGGATATCCACCCCCTTAATCAGCATAGAATCCCGGTATACCATGTTTTGCTGGTAGCTTAACGCTCCGTGTTCAATGCGATTGAACAGGGTGATCATGATCGGTACTTTGATCATGCTGCAGGTGGGAAAAATGGAATCCGGCTGGAAGACTGCTGTTTCTCCCGATTTCAGGTTCTTAATATAAATACCCACCGTACCTGGAAAGCCTTTAACCAGGGAATCGATTTTATGCGTCAATCGGAAATCAGTCCTTCCCTGTGCATAAATACCGGTTATTCCGGTAATCATCAGCCATGAACCCACCAGGGTTGTCCGGATAAAACGGATTAAAAATGTCATGTTTAAAGGTTTATACGAGACAAATTACAAAATCATATCATACAGGCTCCTTACCCCAACCATCTTTTCAGTAATAAAACCCTCCCCGTATTTAACCCCAATCATCTTGCCCATCATTGCTGCCCGGTGAATTACGCTGTTAAAGAATTCCGGGGTGGAAATATACGTTTGCACTGTTTCTTTTCGGGCTGCCAGGAACTGGGTCTGGTAACATCGGATGGCCTCCCATTTTTTCTCTGCCATATTGGTTATATCCACCACAAAATCAGGCTTAAGATAGCGATCCTGGATAAAATGAAATACCTGTAATGGACGCCAGGCTTCCTGGAGTTTACCCTGCAATGAGGTCCTGATCTTTAGCAGTCCAGATAAAAAACAACTTTCTGTAATTAAGCGGGCAGCCCGGCCATGATCCGGATGTCGGTCCTGGGGGGCATTTGCCAGGATAATATCAGGTTGGTATTTCCGGATCATCCGGATCAATTTTAGGCGGGTAATGCGGTCATTTTCAAAGAATCCATCAGCCAATCCCAGGTTTTCCCGGATAGTTAATCCTAACACTTTAGCAGCTGCCCGCGCTTCCCTTTTCCGGGAATCAACAGTTCCCCTGGTGCCCAATTCCCCCCTGGTCAGGTCCAGTACCCCTACCTTTTTCCCCATGGCCTTATGGACCATCAGGGTCCCTGCACAGGAAAGCTCTACATCATCCGGGTGAGAAGCAATGGCCAGAATGTCAATTTTCATCATAATGGGAATAATGCCGGGCTAAAATAATAGAAAAGAAGCAGTTTACCTACCGGGATGATTATAAAGAAATAATATGGACCTGGATATCAATTAAAATGATAGCTACGGTAATAATTATTGTATTCAATTTCCCTGACAATCATTTCTATATCACTATCCTGCTGGGGGTCGTACCCGGTTTTCAGGTTGCTGTCAAAGAAAAAAGCCACCGTTTGCCAGAACCGGGCAGAAAACCCCCCGCGCAATTCCCGGATAATGGCATAACAGTTTGATCCTGTCTCCCTGGAGATCAGCTTCATCAGGATCTTACCCTGATATATGGTCAGGTTTTCCAGGGGGCCACCGAACTGTTTTTTAAGAAGTTGCTCTTCTGCGGCCAGGTAGGCCTTTTTTTTTCTTTTGCCCTTCAGGGAATCCAGGTGGACAGCTACATTCAGGAGAATCGCACTCGCTTCCCGTGCATATGGATAAGTAGTATACACTGCATTCCTCAGTTTGGACCATTGTTCCATCCTGGCCCGGAATCGGTGAGGCATTCTGGATGAAATAACCACTTCATCCAGATTAACCAGCGGAAAGGTATCTGAACCCTGTACTATGGTCCAAACCTGAATAGTATCCTTTCCGGGAATTACCTGGGCTTTCAATGCATGGGGATAAACCATCCCGACTAGCAGGAAGCCGCATACAAAACAAATCCATTTAATATATGTTCCACCCAAGATCACCAGTTGCAAAATTACAAAATCAACCCTTAATGGAAACGGTCCCTTACCCGATTTGATATCTGGTGGTGAGAAATTGATCTAAAACATGTCCTTCCAATGGTTTGGAAAGGATTTCGTGGGGTAGCCCGGAATTAATTCAGCTTGTTGAAAGTCAAATATTTACCTTAATCCTTTGGCTGATGCTTTGGAAACCTGATCTTAAAATAGAGAATGATCATGGCCAATATGGAAGTGATGGCATTGGCAGCTAGCAGGGGGTAATCCCGGGTAAAGGAAGCATACACCACCCACATGAGCTGCCCGGCTACTAAAAACAGGTACATATAGAAGGAAATACCTTCTGTGTCCCTGGTACGAATGGTCTCCACAGCCTGTGGAAGGAATGACCCGGTAGTAAAGACCGCCGCAATATACCCAAGAATAGGGATGAAATTCATTTGAACAGAGATTACTGAAGGGGATACCCTTTGTCTATCCAGTCTGCTTTCAGATTATGGGATAGGTCCAGGACAAATATCCGGGTAAACCCCAGGTGTTGAAGCAAAAGGAATGCCGGGCGGATATTGGGGCATTTATTGAATGGGCAGCATCCGCAGTATACCACAATCTCTTTGTCACGGGGTACCTTAGCCAGGGTTTTTCCCAACCTTGCCATTCCGGCTGCTTCATGGGCAGGGCCCATTTGCCGGGCATGAAGGATTTGTCCGGCAGGTCCCACATCCAGCACTAAGGGCAGTGAACCCTTAGCTTTCATGAGCATGGCCAGTGCTCCCGGATCCATCAGCTGGCTGGCATTCCACGGATCTGGCCTTACCTGCTGGCCAAAAGATCCAATACCGATCAGCATGCTGAAAGTCAGGAAAATCAATTCCCGGATGATACGCAAAGGTCGGTTCATAGTATTGGTTTAACGGGGTTCTGCTTTTTGGGTACGATTTTTTTGTAAATACTCATGGCAAATCCGATGATCATCAGGATAGTGCCCAACCAGAGCAGGCTGATATAATGAAATACATAGGCTTTGAGCACCACCCAGTCATTCTGTTCTCCTGACTGTCGAATAGATAATTCAATTTTACGCTGTTCAGGCAGTATTTTATCAAAGCGGATAAAAAGGCCCAATTGGGATAGGGTATCGGGGATGATATTTTCATAGGCACTGTCCCGAAGCACGTAAATAGGCAATACCTTGAAAATGTCAGAGTCACTGCTGTACACTGTTAATTTTGCTCCGACGGCTATATCCCCAGGTTGCGCCTGGTAATGGGGTGATACAGGATGAGTATCCAGGCCATCCAGCCGCATATACCCATTGGAGAAAAAAATCGTATCCCCGACCTTCACCAGGTGCGGATAATATTGAGAAGTATCCTGGATTTTTGAAGGATCATTGACCGAGGTCAGATAGGTATAAATATCATGAGTCCAGTAATGTTTCGAAGCCGGGCTGGAAATCAGTCCCTGCTGTCCTTTTGGGTTAATAAAGGCATTGGGGTATAAATTGAATTTTTCTATCACCTTTCCGGTTGCCGTATCCCTGCGGATGTAATGTATTTTGTAATAATGCTTCCCGTCAGGAGTAGAAATCGAATCTCCCAGATAGGTTACTTCATAATCTGCCATCTGCATGGGGAGGTTCCGGTATAGCAGGATATTGTTCCGGGAGTTTTCCTTGCTGTCAGCCGGGAAAACCCCGGTCAGCAATCCCATGGGGTCATGGGAGATGACCTCCTTCCGGGAGGAGGATATCAGTATGCCCAAAAGCATCAGGCCAAAACCAGCATGGGCTACTGAAGGACCTGCTGAGCGCATCTTCCCCTTGATCATGAACAGGATGTAGCTAAAATTAGCTACAATGGCGTACACACTGGCAAACATCATGACGATAAGAGCTGCCAGAAAACCATTTCCAAAAGTGTCGTAATGGATTTTACCAAACAGGAGGATGAGCAGGCCGATTACCAGGGATACCGCAGTCGGCAAGAGGATGTTTTTTCGAAAATACCCCCCAGGCGTACTTCCGAACTTCAGATACTGGACCATGGCAATACCAAGGGCCAGGATAATGGCAATGAACACCTCGATCCTGTTATAGGCAAACCTGCGATGAACCGGTTCCGCAAAATGAGAGCCCAGGATTTTATTCCACACCGGAATGGAAGTGATCACCAGGATAAAAATGGCTGAAATAATGAGTACCAGGGATCCAATGAACATCCAGAATTCCCTGGAATCCAAGGCTTCTTCCTTTTTTACGGTCGGGATCTGCCGCTGGTATGCGATCAGCAGCGTATAGGCAGGAATGAGGAAAACAAACAGGTAAATCAGCAACTGGCCGCTCATGCCAAGATCGGTGAACGCATGAACCGATGTAGTCCCCAAAATGCCACTGCGGGTCAGAAAAGTGGAATACAGCACCAGGATGAAAGCTGTTATGAAAAAGAAAAAGCAGGCTTTGAGGGAATGACCGGTATGTTTAAAGATGACAGCGGTATGGATTCCGGCAATGATGCATAGCCAGGGAACCATGGATGAGTTTTCCACAGGATCCCATGCCCAATAGCCTCCAAAGTTCAAAGACTCATAGGCCCATGCAGCCCCCATCATGACTCCTGTAGCCAGGACCATCCCTGAAAACAGGCACCAGGGTAAGGCGGGTTTTACCCAGCCCGTGAAATTCTTCTTCCAGAGCCCGGCAAAAGCAAAGGAAAAAGGAACAATTGTGGATGCAAAACCCAGAAATAATATGGGAGGGTGGATCACCATCCAGTAATTCTGCAACAGGGGATTGAGGCCATTGCCGTCCTGTATATATTTCTGCAGATACGCAGGATCTGAAAAGATCGGCGCACCTGCCATATCATTACGCAAAAGGGTAAACGGACTGCTGCCCGCCTTGTACCCAAAGAAATAAATTCCCAGGAGCATGGAAGCCAGGCAGACCTGGGCAAAGGAGATCACGGTCATTACCGGATTCTCCCATTCCCCGGCTGTGCGGATGAGGATGGTACCCAGCACACAATGCCAGACCGTCCACAGCAGGAAACTGCCTTCCTGGCCTTCCCAGAAGCAGGCCAGGAGGTACCTTACCGGAAGTGCCCTGGAAGAATGTTCCCAGGCATAATGGTATTCAAAAAAATGGTTGGAAATGATATAGTACAAGGTACCGAAGACGGCAAAAACGGATATCACCTGGATAAAAAAGGCCACCCTGGCCATTTTTTTCCAGGATGACCCGTTGATCGCATCCCGGGATCTGGTTGCCAGGAAATAAGAAACAGTGGAGACAATGGATGCCACGAAGGCCAGCAGGACAAAGAAATGACCAAGCTCCCCGGGCAACAGATGTTCTCCAATATACTTTGTTTCCATCAGCTCGCTTTGCTACCTTTTAGGTAAGCCAAATATTTATGCAGAAGTTTATGGGACTGATTGAACCGGATCATAATTTACTATCCAGTTGCTGGCTTTCAGCTTTCCGGTTCGCTTTGTATTTTGATGGACACTTCATCAGGATGGAAGAACATTCGAACTGCTGACCGTCCATCTTACCCACCAGTACGATCTTGTCCGACTTTTCAAAATCGGTGGGTATTGCTCCCCGGTAAACCACCTTTTCCAGTTCGCCGGCCTTATCTTTTACATAAAAACTGAAATAATTGGGATCTTTTACCGGATCATAAACCAAGGACCTGGTTTTGTCTAACATTCCGATGACATGAAAATCCTTTCCGGGTTGCCGGGCGGCGGAGGCAAAGGTTTCATAAGTACTGAAATCTCCGACCATGCTGATGATCACTGCGATCGTCACAGCGATCAGGACCAGCAGGACTATATTAGACTTTTTCATGATTTAATTTATGTGGAAATACCACTCAAAATTAATACAAAAAGCTATACCGGGATTATAAACTATCGGATATTGGGTATGAGTTGCTTTATCTTATCAGTTATGTGATTGATTTTCCGCCTGACCCGTCTTTCCAGTTTGAACCGGTAATTCACCGTCAGGTTATACATCCCTGTCTTGATCCGGTAAGATTCTCCTGAATAAAGGCCAGCAAATGAGATTTGATTATTGATCCAGGACAGGTTAATCGCCCACCGATTCCCGTTATACCCAGCAATGGCCCGGTAGGTGAAATTCGGATTAATGCCTATCCGGAATGCCGTACTGATCCCGAATTCCCTATTATAGGCGAATGCCGCATTCAGGTTAATCGCTCCGGTTAGGAAAAAATGCTGTTGAAAGACAAAAGTATACGCATACCCCGCTCCAGGTCCAATTTCAAAAAAATGGACCCTGTGAATCTTTTGGGTGGAATATCCAGCCTGCAGGTTCCCTGGAATCAGGTCACTATCCCCATAAATAGACCCATAATAAATCTCCCCTCCCAGTAACAGCGATCCTGATGATTTCTTCTGCCATTCATCCTGAACAAGGGAAGCCCGGTAGGAAAAATGTCCGGAATTGAAAATATAATATCCTGCAATACCTAAAAAATTAACATTAAGATCCGGACGAAAATAATTTTTCCCTGTATATTGGGGTATTACTGTACCCGGCAGATAATACCCTTTGTAGAATTGTCCATACAGATCAAGGGATACCTTACGGATATAAATATGGGTCTGCAGATCCAGATAATTAGTGTTAAATTCTTCGGAATTATTATTCAGGAACCCAAGACCAACACCCAGGTTCAGGGTCAGGAAATTATAGGTAACGCCCAAGCCGACTGACAGGGGGGTATTTGGCATGTACCGGATATTTTCTGAATTGGTGTAACCCGTCAATCCAAGACTGGTATATTTACTGGTCAAAAAGCTATGGACTATCAGATATTTTTCAAAGGTCTTGTAATAGGAAGTATCATGAAGGGGAACTGTCCTGATCTGGGCTGTGATTACCCCTGGAATAATACAAAAAATGAAACCAAAAAAAACCCAATTCATTCGTAATTGCTGTACCATATCCTTCTGCAGGATTGAAATTACCCATTTAGGCTGATGGACCTTTGTCTGCATACGCTTCAGTATATTTGCAATTTAAGATATAGATGGCTATCGATCCATATAATTCCAGCGGGCCTGGCCTTTTTCACAATAATATTTTCAGTCTGCCTTTTCATGCAGAGAATGCCCGCCTGATTCTGTTGCCTGTGCCCTGGGAAGTCACGGTCTCCTTCCGGACTGGTACTGCTCGCGCACCTGAACATATTTTCCAGGCATCCAAACAAATCGATGTATTGGATTTGGAAAGCGATAATGGCTGGAAGCAGGGTTTCTTTATGTCATATCCGGACAAGCACCTCCTGTTGCGCAGCGATTATCTGCGTAAAGAAGCTGAATTATGCATTAATCTGCTGCATGAAGGAGGTAAAATTAATGACAATGAATACTTGAAAAAATCCCATCGCGAGATCAACGAAGGTTGTTTTAAAATGAATGAATGGGTGTACAAGCAGTCCCGGGAGATACTCGGCAATGGCAAACTGCTCGGATTGGTAGGGGGAGACCATAGTGTATCCCTCGGTTTGTTTAAGGCAATAGGTGAAAAATACGGTGATTTCGGAATTCTACAGATAGATGCCCACTGTGATCTCCGCAGGTCCTACCAGGGATTTACTTATTCACATGCTTCTGTGATGTACAATGCCCTGGAAGAGGTTCCCCAGCTTAAAAAACTCATACAGGCCGGAACCCGAGATTTTTGCGAAGAAGAATCCCAGCGGATTATGGATAGCAATAACCGGATAGTATCGTTTAATGATGCGCAGATCAAGGAACGGATTTTTAACGGGGAAACCTGGAAGTCCATTTGCGAAGACATCATTTCCGGGCTCCCAGCAAAAGTCCATCTGAGTTTTGACATTGATGGCCTTGATCCGAAACTTTGTCCCCATACCGGTACACCGGTGCCCGGAGGATTCGATATCCAGGAAATATTCTTCCTGCTGAAATCCATTTTGAATAGTGGGAGGACCCTGATCGGCTTCGACCTGGTAGAAGTAAGTTATAGACATGATGACTGGGATGTCATGGTGGGGGCCAGGGTGCTGTTCCGGCTATGCAACCTGTTGGTCAGTAGCCATTGATTCCCAGTCTGGACCTATCAAACCATTTTCAGCTTGGATCGAAGAAGGGCTGATCCGGATGATCGTCGGGATAAAAGGTTGCCCGGCAGTTTGCCAGGTTACTGAATTTGATGTCTATGATGGAATTTTACCAGTTTCATGCGGCTCCCTCAGGGCTTAAAAAAATATCGGTACTGGGCCGTTGGATCCAGGCAGTTTCCGGCTTTGTTTTTTTGGGAAGCGGATTCAATACCCTCTTTTCTGCTGCTCCGCCCTGGCGCCCTGTACTGATTCCCCTGATTGGGGGGGGCTTTTGCCTTTGCGGAATTATAGCGATTGCCCTGGCCTTGGTATCCCCGGAAAAGTTCCATTCCTGGAGGAATCTGCACCGGTTTGCAAGGATATCTTTCCTTTTCCTGCTGGGGTTTGCCGGATTGACATTATTTGTCGAGAAAAAAGATCTGCTGGGAATCATCCCCCTGGTTTTCCTGCTTGTGGGATCCATTTTACTTTGGATAGAAAAGCAATCCAAGCAGGAAATTCAGATAAAATTCAATGAAAAGGGCATGTACTACGATAATGGGTATCATTCCCGTTTCCAACCCTGGTCCAGTTTCAATAATGTAATTTTGCGAAACAACCTGCTTACTCTGGATCTTAAAAACAACCAGGTGATCCAGGTAGAAGTCCTGGAGGAGTCCTCCATGAAGGGAGAAACGTTGTTTTGTCAATATTGTGCATTATTCCTATCCCAGGATAAATGATGATTATTTTTTGCCGATGAAAGATCAAGTACCTTATTTATTATATACTGATGGAAAAGGTCATATTTATGAAGACAGGACCCTGCTGGCCACTGGGCGCAGTGGACGAGATGCGTGGCCGGTCCCTCCGGGGGACTGGATACCGCTTCCGGAAGGCGGGCAGATCTATGAGCTTCCCGGACGAAGGGGTATCGGAATAGATACCCGGACCGGTGAAATGCGGTTATGTGACAAAGGATGGGCCGTGGCTGCTTTCATCCCTCCCGCTTACACAGGGCTTTTTTTGTCTGCCTATGAAACCCTGTCCCAGGCTCCCACCCTGCCTTTATTTTGTTATACTGCTGCAGGGTGGCTGAATGACCGTTTTGTGGTTACAGCGATCCGGATTGAGCAGGATATCCGCCAGGAAACTGCCGGATTTAACGATGATCTGGTGAGGTCAGGTACTGAAAAATTTCTGATGGCTTATCCGGATAATCGCCTGGTAAGGCATCTGGCGGAAAATTGCGCCCTGACTTATCACTGTCCTGCGGCACGGAATTTTTTCCTGGGCAGGTGGGAGTGCCCGGTGCCAACCTCTCCTGCTTGTAACGCCAACTGCATCGGTTGTATTTCCTTTCAACCTGCTGAAGAACAAATCGCATCCCCCCAGGACAGGTTGATGTTTAAACCAACCGTGGAGGAGATCGTGGAATTTGCGGTACCGCATCTGCAATCTGCTCCATTCCCGATAGTGAGCTTCGGGCAGGGCTGTGAAGGTGAACCCCTGCTTATGTGGGAAACCATCAGGGATGCCCTGTTGCAGATACGCAAACATACTTCCAAAGGCAGTTTGAACATCAATACCAACGGCAGCATGCCGGATGCAGTCCGCAAACTCTGTGAAGCCGGACTGGACAGTATCCGGGTCAGTACCAACTCTGCCAGAGAAAAGATATATATTCCCTATTACCGCCCAAACAATTATCTTTTCACAGACGTCATCAAAAGCATCCGGATGGTCCGGGAATCCGGAGGGTGGGCTTCCATTAATTATTTCGTATTCCCGGGAATAACAGATTGCCGGGAGGAATATGAATCTTTGCGCAGGTTGATCCGGGATACCAGGTTGAGTATGATCCAGTGGCGGAATTTTAATATTGATCCGGATTGGTACCTGGAAAAGATCAAGCTGACTGATGCCGGTGAACCACTCGGAATTCGAAAGCTGATGGAGCTGATCAGGAAAGAATTTCCCGATCTTAAATATGGCTATTTCAACCCCCCTATTGAAAGAATCAGGGGAAGATTTGATCTGGATTTTGCCCATTGATCCCCTTCAAAAATCCGTATATTAAAGGCTATAACCGGATAACAGGTGTCTGGTAAGGGCAATCTTCAAAATATTCTGTTAAAAAAAACCGTTATATGGATAAAATCCTCCGAAAGCGTTAATTTTGAAATGACTTATTCAGCATTTTTTATCCTATGAGCGAGTTCGAAAGCCGGAAAAATGTCAAAGCCCTGGCTTGGACCCTTGGTGTTCATGGTTGCCTGCTTTTAGCGTTCATCTTCTTTGGTTTTACTTCCCAACCTCCCTTACCCAACCAGGACCTGGGCATGGAGATCAATCTGGGTACCAGTGCTCAGGGAACTGGGAATATACAGCCCCTAAATCCCAATCCACCAGCTGTTTCCCGGGCCAGACCCTTGATTTCCCGAGCCAGACCGGCACCGAAAATCAGCAGTAAACCCCCCGATATCGTCACACAGGATAATCCGGATGCTCCGGTAATCAAGCAACCGGATAAACCCAATAAGACCGCATTTTCAAAAACCCTGGATGAAACCAATAAAAAAGTAACGCCCAGAATTGTCCCCAGAAATGTTCCGGTAACGCCTAAGCCTGCTCCAGCCAGGCCCAAAGCCATATACAGCGGCGGGGCAGCCCGGAGCTCCGGTAGCGGAAACAACGCCGGGGCGTCCAATGACTCCAGGAATGAGGGGTTGACTGGACAACCAGGCGATCAGGGCGCAGTCAACGGGAATCCGACTGCAGCTAACCACCAGGGTGTATTTTCGGGACTCGGAGGAAATTCGCTCAGCTACCGGCTTAATGGCCGTAATATTGTTCAATATCCGGGGAAACAGGGAGATTTCAATGAACCGGGTTTGGTCCAGTTAAACATTAAAGTGGATCAGCACGGAAATATTATCGATGCAACGATCATCAGTGCAGCTAATGAAACAGTCCGGGAACTGGCCCTGCGTAAGATCAAACAGGTAAAATTCAATGCGGATCCCAACGCTCCGGTAGTGCAGTTCGGGAATATTACCTTCGTATTTAAAATTCAGCAGTGACCCATCCCCATTCATTTCAGGTTAAGGATAGTTTTCCCAGCTTCTTTAGGGCATAATAACAGGTGGTCACATGCATGGCCTGCCATAGCTCATTTTCCTGCAACATCCTGATTAGTTCATTTACAGTAACCAGGAATACTGCTATCTCTTCATTTGGATCAAGGTGCTGATTGCCGATCTTAATTCCTCCTGTCGCCAGAAAACCCAGGCAAATATTGGACTGAGTGGAAGGATTTGGGGAAATCTGACATACCCTCTCTACCTGGTCAAACCCATAGCCAGTTTCTTCCAGCAGCTCCCGCCGGATAGCCGCTTCCGGGTCAACGTCAACAGGATCAATACATCCTCCTGGCAATTCATTGATGGTTCTGCGCAGTCCATGCCTGTACTGTCGGACCATGACTACCTGCCCTTCCCGGGTCAGCGCCAGGGCATTCACCCAATCTGCATATTCCAGCACATAATAAGGGTCCACAATTTTTCCCTGGGGAGTCCTGCAACGGTCTTTCCGGGCAGTCAGCCATTCATCTCTAAACAGATATTCAGCATTCAGCTGTGTCCAGTCCAGTGGATCCATAGGGGTAAATGACCTTGAAATAAAAAGGGATTATACCAGGGGTCACCATCTCATCCTGTCCTTTAAGCGGGTAATATGAGCCAGATGATGTTTGCCATGCCAGGCATAAATGGCTGTGACTTCTTCCAGAGATTGTTCTTTTTTAAGTCCGGGATGGAAATAAGTCCTTTTGAAATCTTCAGGGCTCATCGTTTCCAGCAGATTCACCCAACGGATATGCAAGGCATGCAAAAGGGTCAGGGAAACATTGACCGGGGTGACTGCAATATCCGGCAACTGTACCCACTGATTTTCCTGGTATGGCTTGATGACCGGATTGTTTTCAGTCAGGGCCAGTTTATAGCGTATAAAGGCATTCATATGACTTTCCGGAATATGATGCAGCAGTTGGTGAACGGTCCAGCCTCCTTCCCGATAAGCGGTATTCAACTGATGTGCATCCAGGGTCTGTACTGCTGTTTCAAGAGACAGGGGAAGACTGCGGATATCATTTATAAAGCCGGATATAGCGGCCTGGTCAAATTGGACCGGGAGCTTGAACCTTCCGATGGGATACCTAAGCAGTTCAAGTTTGAGTTCCTCTTCCATGAAAGAAAGTCTTTAACTATTGAATACCAACATGTTAGTTGAGAATAATGAATACTTTATACCTACTGTTTTATTCATCCCGGTATTCTTTACCGGTCAGGTGTATGAATACATCCTCCAGATTAGCCTTCTTCATTTCCTTTTGTCTTTCAAAACCCGTGGCGACCAGATCATCAATCAGTTTGTCGGGGGGATCCAGGGCAATGATCCTGCCTGAATCCACAATTGCACACCGGTCACAAAGCACTTCCGCTTCATCCATATAATGAGTAGTCATGACTACGGTGGTTCCTTTCCCCCTGACCTGGCGGATAAGTTCCCACAGGTTCCTCCTGGCTTGCGGATCAAGACCAGTGGTGGGTTCATCCAGGAAGATGATCTTTGGCTGGTTGATCAGGGTGGTGGCAATGGAAAATCTTTGCTTCTGCCCCCCGGAAAGTTCCTTGTACTTGGCTTTTGATTTTTCTTTCAGGTTAACCATTTCCAGAAAGTCCATGGGCCTGATCTGCTTGTTATATAATCCACCGAAAAGTTCAATAAGTT
>DATLTB010000073.1:0-5116 GCA_035533815.1 Chitinophagaceae bacterium | reverse complement strand
CCAGGGTCCCGCCATAGAAATATGGTCCGTAGTGCATTTGCCTTTGGCCTTGATCAGGAGCTTCAGTCCAATCAGGTCCGTACCCTCCCAGACCGGGAACGGCTCCAGGAGCTGGAGGCGTTGGGAGTCTGGACGGACATTCACAATTACCCTGCTCCCATCTTCCGCAGGGGCCTGGTAACCGGGATCATCCACGGCAAATCCATGCTGGGGTAATTCGTCACCGCTGGGTTCTTCCAGCATCACCTCCCTGCCTTTCGCATTGGTCAGCTTGTCCTTTAATGGATTGAACAACAGGGATCCCCCCAGGGCCATCGCAGTGACCAGTTCAGGGGAGGCTACAAATGCGTGGGTAGAGGCCAGTCCGTCATTTCGTCTGGCAAAATTGCGATTGAAAGAAGTGAGGATGGAATTTTTCCGGTTTGGATCATCGATATGTCTGGCCCACTGCCCGATACAGGGTCCGCAGGCATTGGCCAGCACCAGCCCGCCAATTTCTTCAAAATCCTTCAACAGCCCATCTCTTTCAATCGTAAATCGCACCTGCTGGGAACCCGGGGTGATGGTAAAATCAGACTTGGTCCGCAGGTGTTGGGCTGCAGCCTGGCGAGCTACCGATGCTGACCTGGCAATATCCTCATAGGAAGAGTTGGTACAGGAACCGATCAGGGCAACTTCCAGTTTTTCCGGCCAGCCATTTTCTTTCACCGCTTTGGCCAGTTTGGAAATAGGCCAGGCCAGGTCTGGGGTGAAGGGTCCATTTACATAGGGTTCCAGGATATTCAGGTCTATATCAATGACCTGATCATAATATTT
Organism: Chitinophagaceae bacterium; assembly: GCA_035533815.1. Classification (GTDB taxonomy): domain Bacteria; phylum Bacteroidota; class Bacteroidia; order Chitinophagales; family Chitinophagaceae; genus JANWKA01. The sequence goes on along the minus strand of DATLTB010000073.1, from coordinate 4,300 downwards.
TTCAGGATTTCCATATACTTCCTGATCAGGCCGAAGATTCTCCTGGTGTTCATTGGCCAGGGCAGCCACCTGCTGCCTTCCGGTGGCTTCCAGGTATATCTTCATCCGGTCGTCATAGGCAAAAATGGAACAGGTTGCCCCGATTTCAGCCCCCATATTGCAGATAGTCCCCTTCCCGGTAGCACTTATGGTTTCCGCTCCCGGTCCGAAATATTCCAGAATAGCGCCGGTACCTCCCTTTACAGTCAGTATGCCAGCCAGTTTCAGGATCACATCTTTGGCGCTGGTCCATCCGCTCATTTTCCCCAGGAGCCTGATGCCGATTATTTTGGGCATTCTTAATTCCCAAGGCAATCCTGCCATGACATCCACCGCATCCGCCCCTCCTACCCCGATGGCCACCATGCCCAGGCCTCCGGCGTTGGGGGTATGGGAATCGGTGCCAATCATCATGCCACCTGGAAAAGCATAGTTTTCCAGGACTACCTGATGGATAATCCCTGCACCAGGCTTCCAGAATCCGATTCCATACTTATCCGATATGGAAGACAGAAAATCATATACTTCCCGGTTCACATCCAGTGCAATGGCCAGATCGCTGGCAGCCCCTGTTTTAGCCTGAATCAGGTGATCACAGTGTACTGTCGAGGGAACAGCTACCCGTTGCCGTCCGCAGGTCATGAACTGAAGCAGCGCCATCTGTGCTGTGGCATCCTGCATGGCCACCCGGTCCGGACGGAATTCCACATAGGATTTCCCCCGGGGGAACCCCTGCATTGCAGGATGAAATAGGTGGGCGTAGAGGATTTTTTCAGTCAGCGTAAGGGGTTGGTTGAGCAATTTACGGGCTGCCCTGACCCGGTCAGGCAGGGCAGCATAAAACGATTTGATAATGTCCAGGTCAAAAGCCATGCTATGCATTTATAATCAATAGGAACTGTCCGGCAAAGATATTGAAAATCCCTCATTTTCAACCAGGGCTGACCGGCCCAGAATACATCCAGGAAATCTCCTGTAAAATTTTAATAAGAAGCTAGTCAAATTCAATATTTGTCCTATTTTTGGCTCATGAAGCGAATAAAGGGTTTTGTGGAATGGACCGCATTTGGCGTCTGTACAGCCATTGGCGAAAAACTGGGGATTGCCACAACCCGGATCCGGATGTGGTTCATTTATATTTCCTTCCTTACCCTGGGTTCTCCAGTCATCATTTACATGATCCTGGCTTTCTGGATGAATATCCGGAAGTATATCATGAATGCCCGCAGAAATCCCCTGAAATATCTGGGTTAAAACTCCGGGAATTTCCAGATCTTCCATAATCATTTTTTATTTCGGGTTCCCGGCTTTTCGATTCGCGATAAAAGTATGGGCCAGCTGATGGAATTGCTGATGCCGGGAAATACGCATGGTTGACTAAACCCCCGGACATAAAAAAAATTAATCAACCTGATTAATCATGTGGAAACAATCCATCCTGTGGATAACCTGGTTTATGGGTGCCGGATTACCAGGCAGAGCCCAATCCGCTTTCCCTTCCGGAGGTCATTATTTTTCCTCCTTTGATGGCACCAGCATTTACTATGAGCTGACAGGTTCCGGCAGCCCGGTCCTGCTCATCCATGGATTCATGGGCACAGGAGATAACTGGAAACATATTGCGCTTTACCGGGAACTTTGCCTGGATGGATTTGAAGTGATCTGCCCGGATCTGAGGGGAAATGGAAAATCCGGAAAGCCCCATGATGCTGCTGCTTATCTGCATGATGCAGAAGCCCGGGATATGATGGCCCTGATGGATCATCTGGGGATCAGGTCATACGCGGTAGTCGGTTATTCCCGGGGTTCGATCATTGCTTCACGCCTGCTGATCCTGGATTCCCGGGTAACCCGGATCGTCCTGGGCGGTATGGGAACCGGTTTCACGGATACAGCCTGGGCCAGGCGGAAGATGTTCTACCGGGCCCTTGCCGGCGACACCGTGGCCGAACTTGCCGCAATGATCCGGTATGTGGAACAAAAAGGATTGGACCGCCAGGCATTAGCCTGGCAACAGTATGGGCAACCATCCACCAGCCCCCAGGAGTTGTCCAGGGTCCGTAAACCGGTATTGGTGATATGCGGGAATAAGGATAGTGACAACGGATCGGGGAAAGCCCTGGCGGCGATGATACCTGGGGCACAATTTGCCACGGTTCCCGGAAATCATGACCAGGCGATGAGTGCTGCATCATTTTCTACTGATGTCCTGGAATTCCTGAAAGGAAAAAAGGTTAACCGTACCGGTTTATAGTCGGAATCCATAACCGAGCAATATCAATACATTACCGGTGTTGTATTTACCGCCGGCATGTGTATTGCGGTATATATGCAGCATGCCTTCGCTGATCCGCAAATCCAGGGAAAATTGATTTCTGCCCAGGTCGTATAATATACCCCCGCCTCCAATAATCCCGATATTGATCCTATTGATCTGTTTGCTGATATCGGTATTATTATCCAGGATCTGGGGCGAAAAAGGATCTCCTCCGGGAGGTGCTGAAGCGGGTATCCTCCCTGCAGGGTCGCTGTATAGTACCCCTTTGCCGCTGGTCACCAGCCTTGCATCCATCAGGTAACCTGTAAATATTCCCCCCTCGATAAAATATTTTACCTGCTTCCCCCAGGTCAGCCTGGCCAGCACCGGAAGTTCCAGGTAATGAAGTATGGTGCTGTTCTGATAATCCGAATAAAAGGTATCACTGGGTGGATAATCCTTCATGGACCCCGAAGGTATTGGTTGGATGCCATCCCGCCTACCCCCTTCCCCACAGTAATTCAGTTCAGCCAGAATAGAAAACTGCTTGTTGATTTTAAAATTACCGTATATCCCATAGCAACCATCCGACCTGGACAGATAGGCCTGGGGATCCCTGAGGTTGCCCCTGAGGTCGGGAAGGCTAAAACCTCCTTGAATGCCGATTTCCTGAGCCAGGAGGGAATGGCAACACAAACCCAGGAAAAGAAATAGAAAAAATGATGGATAAAAAAAATGTTTCATAGGAATGGGTTAGTCTGGTAGCAGTTCCGAAATAGATCAGGTGTGGCACCAGGCAGGACTTAGTTGCCCAAGTTTCCGGGAAGTTAACATAGATAATATTATATATAAAAGGATAGTCATGTATACATTAAAAATCCAAAATAAAATATTCAGGACCGCAAATATAGAAAAAAATTATTTCATAGCACAAATTTAGTTGCAAATTAGCCATTTATATATGTAGCATTTCAGAAGGCATAACCCCCTATTTATCTGTAAAGGGAATAGGTTGATATTCCTATACTCCTGGAATTTTAAGCTATAAAAGTCTCATTGAAATCATTCAAATAAATATTCCGGGACATATGTATTGGTCAATGAAATTAGGAATTATTAGGATTTTAAAGCATTCTTATCGGATCTGCAACAAGCTAAGTTTTCGAAGACTGAGATGGATGAATAGGTAAATAAGCGCTCATGTTAAAGCATGCTACCATTTCCGATAAGTTGCCTGAGTCTGCTCAAAAAAAACGATAGTTTTAATGTGAAAGCGGAACCTTTTCCGCTGATATAAAAAATGAAAGTAAATATATAAAGTACATCGGTGAATCAATGAAAAACTACCGGCGGTCCTGGCCTTACATTGATAGGGTCTTAAAAAAATCGAATAAATGGTGAAGCTTTTTAAACAATTTAGTATCCCTGCCGACTATAATTAACATCGGCCCTTTGTATAGCCCCTCAGGAATGGAGGTAATTCAAAGTTCGTAACCAGTAACCTATAAATCAAATTAAAGAGAAATGGCGAATTGATTTAGACCTGCTAATTGTTTATCCTGGACAAAGGGTACTGAAAAAGGGGGTTTTACCTGTATAAGAACAAATAATCGAGTGATTTATAAGCGATTACAACTTGTTATATATTTTTAACTTATTACAAAATATTATCTATTATTTAGTATTTTAGTAAAGTTAAAATCTGTTTGGTTAAAAAATGATTTCATCCCTTACCTGGTTTTCGGCCTGTTTTCGGAATATAAAAATTAATCACAAATATAAATTTGAAAAGCACTTTTATTTTTATTTTGATGCGTGCTGAATTATTTTATTACAACGAAATGGTTCATTATAAAAAATTATATTATGAAGACATTTTTATCTCACATCCCCATGCTTCATTGTAGAAAGGTTTTGACTTTTACCTATAAGATTTTAATCATTGGGTTTGTTACCACCCCTATTGTTCAGATAAGTACGGCTCAATCATGGAAAACTATAGGT
>DATLTB010000072.1:0-6139 GCA_035533815.1 Chitinophagaceae bacterium | reverse complement strand
GACAAGCGGATGCTTTTCCGGATAAATAATGATCCACATTCCCCCGAAATGTACCGGGTGGATAATCCGGTTTCCAATATGACCGCATTTTACCGGGCATTCGGAGTTAAACCAGGAGATAAGATGTACCGTCCCGATAGTATTCGGATCAGCCTTTGGTAAGATGATCTGTCAGGGTATTTGAATCGCCGGTGATAAAAACAAAGATGACCAATCCTGCTATCCGTAAAATAAGTGCCTGTATCCGTTATTTCCAGCCTGCCCTGATCGGGGCCATTTCCCTTTTCTGTATGTCCTGCCACCGGAATGTTACCCCGGTTAAAACGGATATGCTGGATCTGAGTGGTATGGATACTTCGGTCAGTCCGGGAGTCAATTTTTTCCGATATGCGAATGGGAACTGGCTTCGCAGGACCCCGATTCCTCCCTCTCAGGGTGCCTGGGGAGTCATGTTCACGCTCTCAGACCTTTCCCTTCAACATATGCGGGAAATCCTGGATAGCGCATCTCAATCCATTACTGCACCTCCCGGAAGCCCGGAACAGAAGGTAGGCGATTTCTATGCGGCAGCCATGGACTCCGCCAACATTGAAAAACAAGGGTATGCCCCAATTAAATCCGACCTGCACAGAATTGCTGCCATCCGCAATCAGCAGGGTATATTGAAAGAGGTGGTGATGGAATACCAGGAAGGACTGAGTCCGTTATTCAGCTTTTATGGGAGTGCAGATGACCGGAACAGCCGGATGAATGCAGCACATTTTGATCAGGGGGGGCTGGGTCTTCCTAACCGGGATTATTATTTCAATTCGGATTCTTCCACCCGCAGTATCCGGGAAGCCTATGTACAATATATGGCCCTTCTCTTTCACCTGACCGGAGATTCGGCAACAGGAGGCCCTTTTAGCCCTTACCAGGAAGCAGAACGTGTAATGAAACTGGAAACTTCACTGGCAACTGTTTCCAAAAGCCCGGTGCAGCTGAGGGATATCGATTCCAATTATCATAAAATGACCCTGAAATCCATGGACCAGCTCACTCCTGGACTATCCTGGCAGTTGCTGACCCGTGCCCTGAACCTGAAATTAAACTGGGTGCTTGTCGGGCAACCCGGATTTTACCAGGGACTGGCCGGATTACTTTCCTCTGTACCTATCAGTGACTGGAAAAATTATTTCCGCTTCCACCTGATAGATTCATATGCGCCATACCTGAACGATGCTTTTGTCCGGGCTTCCTTCAGTTTCAATAAGGAGCTAACCGGCCAGCAACAGCAGCGAGCACGCTGGAAACGGATGTGCGGACTGATAGATAACCAGATGGGAGATGCGCTTGGTCAACTCTATGTGAAAAAGTTCTTTCCGCCGGCCGCCAAACAACGGATGCTGACCCTGGTCAGCAACCTGCAGCAAACCTTTGCCCAGCGTATTGCCAGATCCAGTTGGATGACCGATTCGACCAAACAAAAAGCCCTGGTAAAGCTGCATGCCATGGTGAAAAAGATCGGTTACCCGGATAAATGGAAAAATTACAATACGGTACTGATATACCGGGATTCTCTGATCACCGATATCAAGGACTGTGGTCATTATGCCTTCCTGCGCACGATTAGGAGGATAGGAAAGCCGGTGGACCGGTCCACCTGGTATATGACCCCACCGACTGTGGATGCCTATTATAATCCCACCAGCAACGACATCAATTTTCCGGCTGGGATTCTTCAGCCTCCTTTCTTCTTCCTGAACGGGGACGACGCAGTCAACTATGGAGCTATCGGAATTGTGATCGGCCATGAAATGACCCATGGCTTTGATGATCAGGGCAGAAAATATGATGCAAACGGCAACCTCAGGAACTGGTGGTCCCCGCAGGACGCAGCCAGGTTCCGGCAAAAAGCTGCCATGGTGGTCAAACAATACGATGGGTATACCGTACTGGATAGCCTTCATATCAATGGCCGGCTTACGCTAGGGGAAAATATTGCGGATATTGGCGGAACGGCCATTGCTCTTGCCGCATTTCATCATACCCCAGAAGGGAAAAGTCAGGTAAAGGTGGACGGATTAACACCCGATCAGCGATTTTTCCTTTCCCTGGCACAAATCTGGAGGGTGAAATACCGTCCGGCTATTTTAAGGAGTATGCTGTTGAATAATCCCCATTCTCCGGCCAAGTACCGGGTAGAGGGACCTGCATCAGAACTGGGGGCATTTTACCGGGCATTTCATATCCTTCCGGGAGAACCGATGTACCGACCCGATAGCCTCAGGGTCCAAATCTGGTAAATAACTGGGTCCCAGAAATACAGTAACTGATTATTTTTTCTTACTGGACTTGGGTGCCATGATGACCAGCATCCGCTTGCCTTCCATAGTAGGCATTCCTTCCAGGGCGCCGGATTCAGCCAGCCGTTCGGCAAATTTCAATAAAATGAGTTCCCCCCTTTCCTTGAACATGATTGCCCTGCCTTTGAACTGCACATAGGCTTTGACTTTATTGCCTTCCTTAAGGAACCGCTCAGCATGTCGCGCCTTAAAATCAAAGTCATGATCATCGGTATTGGGGGTAAAACGGATCTCCTTCACTTCAGACCTGGCCGCCTTGGCCTTCATTTCCTTTTCCTTTTTCTTCTTTTCGTAAAGGAATTTATTATAATCAATGATCTTGCAGACCGGAGGAATGGCATTCGGGGAAATTTCCACGAGATCCAGACCCATGTTCAGCGCCATTTGCTGGGCTTCGGGGGTGGGATAGATACCGACAGTCACATTGTCCCCCACCAGGCGTACTTCAGGTACGCGGATCATCTGGTTGGTTTTGTGTTCTTGGTGCTGTTCTCTTCTTCTGAAGTTAAAGTTCCTGGTGAAAGTAGTCTTTCTGGGCTGCATTAATGACGAGCTGTTAGGTTTAAAGTGATGAATTCAGGTATTTGATGGGTATAAAATTACCATTTTTAATGGCAAATTATGCGCCAGACTCAGTAAATGTCGTTTTGTCTGTTACTTCCCGGCTGACCAGGTTGATGAAGTCGTTTAAATCCATGGTCCCCATATCCCCCCTGGATTGCCTGCGTACGGATACGGAGGCGGTTTCCGCTTCCTTTTCCCCAATGATCACCATATATGGGATTTTCAACAGTTCAGCCTCCCTGATCTTTCGGCCGATTTTTTCATTCCGGTCATCCTGTTCGGCCCGGATACCGGATTTCTTCAGCAAACCGGTGATTTTAATGGCTTCGGGAGTAAATTTATCACTGATAGGCAACACCCTGACCTGTATGGGAGCCAGCCAAAGCGGGAATTTTCCTGCGCAGTGTTCAATCAACACAGCTATAAATCTTTCCAGGGATCCGAAAGGAGCCCTGTGAATCATCACGGGACGGTGTTTCAAGTTATCTGCACCCGTATATTCCAGTTCAAAACGCTCAGGCAGGTTATAATCCACCTGGATAGTTCCCAGTTGCCAGCTACGGCCCAGGGCATCCTTGACCATGAAATCCAGTTTTGGCCCATAAAAAGCAGCTTCCCCATATACAATATTAGTCCCCAGCTTTTTTTCTTCAGCTATGTCGATGATTGCCTGCTCCGCCAGATCCCAGTTCTCATCCGTGCCCATATATTTACGGTGATCTGTTTTATCCCTGAGGGAAATCTGGGCGGTGTAATCGGTGAATTGCAAGCATTTGAAGACATAAAGGACCAGGTCAATGACTTTCCCGAATTCCTCCCTCACCTGGTCGGGTCGGCAGAACAGGTGGGCATCATCCTGGGTAAAGCCCCTGACCCGGGTAAGGCCATGGAGCTCTCCGCTCTGTTCATACCGGTACACCGTGCCGAATTCTGCCAGCCTGACCGGCAGGTCACGGTAGGATTTGGGGGAGGCTTTGTATATCTCACAATGATGCGGGCAATTCATTGGTTTAAGCATGAACTCCTCTCCTTCCTGCGGAGTTTTAATGGGTTGGAAACTATCCTTGCCATATTTTTCATAATGCCCGGAAGTGATGTAGAGATTGATATTACCGATATGGGGAGTGATGACCGGAAGGTATCCTCTTTCTTCCTGCGCCTGCTGCATGAATTGCTGCAGGCGTTCCCTGAGCTGTGCGCCCCTGGGAAGCCAGAGGGGAAGCCCAAGACCCACTTTTTCGGAAAAAGTGAACAGTTCCAGTTCCTTGCCGAGTTTGCGGTGATCTCTTTTTTTTGCCTCTTCCACCAACCGCAGGTATTCTTCCAGCTCGGCAGCTTTCGGAAAGCTGATACCATATATCCGGGTCAGCATCTTGTTATGTTCATTTCCCCTCCAGTATGCACCGGAAATGCTGGTTAGCTTGACAGCCCGGATCAGTCCGGTATTGGGAATGTGCGGGCCCCGGCACAGATCGGTAAAATTACCCTGGGAATAAAAAGTGATTTCTCCGTCTGTCAACCCTTCAATCAATTCCAGTTTATAGGGATCTCCCTTAACGGTGAAGTAGTTAACCGCTTCCTTTTTCGAAATTTGTTTTCTCAGGTACGGATTCTTTTGTCCGGCGAGGGCCACCATTTTTATAGCAATCGCAGGCAACTCTTCCTCCGTGATCTGACGGCCACCCGGATCCACATCGTAATAAAACCCCTGGTCTATGGCAGGTCCGATTCCAAAATGGATTCCAGGGTAAAGGGATTCCAGCGCTTCTGCCATCAGGTGGGCCGAGGAATGCCAGAATGTAGCCTTCCCTTCCGGGTCATCCCAGGTCAATAATTTCAAGGAGGCATCTTCCTTTATCGGGCGCATGGCATCCCAGACCACTCCATTGACTTTAGCGGATAAAACCCTGCGGGCCAGCCCTTCGCTGATTGAACCGGCGATATCCAGGGAAGTAATTCCTGCCTCATATTGACGAACGGCGCCGTCAGGGAAGGTGATATTGATCATAAAAAAAGAAATGCAAAGTTATAGCTTTGAAACCAGATAATTTTCCCAGGGAAAAGCCAGCGGGGATAAAAATCAGTTTTAGTACCCTGTTAAATGTAATTTCGCGGACTAAACCTCTTGGGTTGCAGCTGAAAAGCCATTTCATGGAAGAGGCCCTTGCCCGTTTATCGGGAGAACTAAAGGGGGAACTGTATGATGATACGGCGATGCGGGTATTGTATGCTACCGATGCATCCGCTTACCGGGAAATGCCCCTGGCTGTGGCCATGCCCGCGGAGGTTTCCGATTTAAAAAAGCTGATCGGATTTGCCCGCAGGGAAAAGACTTCCCTGATCCCCCGTACGGCAGGTACTTCCCTGGCCGGTCAGGTGGTAGGCCCTGGTATTGTGGTGGATGTATCCAGACATTTCACCCGGATCCTGGAAGTCAACACCGCTGAACATTGGGTCCGGGTGGAACCCGGAGTGATCCGGGATGAACTGAATATGGTTTTAAAGCCCCTGGGATATTTTTTTGCTCCGGAGACCTCGACGGCCAACAGGGCCATGATCGGAGGCATGGCCGGGAACAATTCCTGCGGATCCAATTCAGTGGTTTACGGCAGCACCAGGGAACACCTGCTGGAAGTCAAGGCCTTGCTGAGTGATGGTTCTGAAGCTTGTTTTTCCTCCTTAACCATTGAGGAATTCCATAAAAAATGCGAATCGGACCACTCCCTGGAATCTTCCATCTATCGCCATATCAGGAGCATGCTGTCCGATTATGGCAACCAGCAGGAAATAACCCGGGAATTTCCCAAAAGCAGCATTCCCAGGCGTAATACGGGATATGCCCTTGATCTGCTGGCAAAAACGGCCCCGTTCAGTGCTGGAGGAGAGGATTTCAATTTCTGCAAACTGATCGCCGGTTCCGAAGGAACACTTGCCTTTCTTACTGAGCTTCGGCTGAAGATCGTGCCATTATCGTGGAAAGAAACCGGCCTGCTCTGTGTCCATTTCCAGTCCATTGATGAGGCGCTTCGGGCCAATGTCCTGGCTATGGACTTCAAGCCTGGTGCCAGCGAACTGATTGATCGCTATATCCTGGAATGCACCAGGGATAATATTGAACAAAGGAAGAACCGGTTCTTTGTTCAGGGGGATCCAGAAGCCATCCTGGTCATTGAATTCTCGGGGGAAAGCAGGGAAGAAGTCAAAGGAATTGCAGATACCCTGACCGCTAA
>DATLTB010000071.1:0-55420 GCA_035533815.1 Chitinophagaceae bacterium | reverse complement strand
GAATTGATTTTATAATACGACGGGGACTTAATTATTACGTCCTTTATAATTAGTAGTTGATTTTTTGACAAACGGGTATTTCTTCCAGGTTTGATCTGATCTCTTAAGGCTTCGATATTTGCACCTTCCCCCTGATTGAGTTTATGGACCCATTTAGCTATTGTTTGAGGACTACTTCCATATATTCGGGCAATTGCTGAACAGTTGGTATGTATATCTTCCAATAACATGAGTATTCCATTAAGCTTGTGGGCAAATCTAAGATCCGGGGAACTAGTGAAGTATTCTTTTATTTTACGCCTTACCTCCTTAGGTTTTTTTATAGATAATCTTCTCATGGTATTAACAAAGGTAAAAAATAAGGCATATTTATGTTATTTAAATCAGACGTATTATATTTGCCCCGTTGAACTCAACCCATACCCATCTCCCCCCTGTTTCCCAGGGACTTGCCGCCATCCAGGGTGAAGTAAAAAAATGAATACTTCCCCGCAGGTAGTTTCCTTGTCCAGCTGGTTCAGCACAATGCCTGCCAGGGAATCAAAGCCCTTGCGCATGTCGGTATTTTCCCGGTACAGATAATACAATTGTATTTGGGATAAGTGTAGCATAGCTGATCAATCCAGGAGGGTTTTGAGGAAACAGGCATCCACCCCTGGGTGGAATAACAGGCGTTTGCCTTTGGCAGTAACCAGCTCGCAGAAGATGGGAGGGGTTGGATGGGAGGGGTACTTCATCTTTAGGGAGGCGAAGGCTGGTTTGGATGACGCAACAGGTCGCGGGAATGGCTTCTTCGTTTTTTTGTACCAATACATTAAAGTATGGTAGCCGATGTGATGCTGGTCGCTATATCCCCTGATGGAGAGGCCGCTCTGCCGCCAGGCTTCCAGCATGGCCACGCGTTCGGTTTTGTTTGGTCGATCTGGTTTCATAATGCAAATCTACAACGACATCATGCCCTAAAACAAGATGCACTTAGCCGGAGGGATATGTCGCTACTGCTCAAAGTCTAAAAGTTCTTGCATAAGCGCAGGTAACGGAATAGCAATAACCCCATTACTGAGCGGAAATTTATCTTTACCCGAATAAACTACATATCGCTTGTCTGCTTTAATATCAGCGCATGTGATATGAAATCCTTTCGATAAAGACAGCGAAGAACTGCGTTTAATTTCGATGGCCCATTTTTCCTTCCCCGAAAATTCCAAAATAAGGTCAATTTCCGCACCGGTTGAAGTACGGTAATAAAAAGGCAACGCGTTTGCAGGGGCGACAGAAAGAATATTTTCAATTACAAATCCTTCCCAGCTACCACCAACAACAGGATGTCCGAGCAAGTCATTATAGCCGGATATATTCAGCAGGGCATGTGTAATGCCACTATCCCTGACGTACACTTTCGGGGCGCGGATAAGCCGCTTGCCGACATTAAAAGTCCAGGGTGGCAAACGTCTTACCAGTAAAAGATCAGCCATAAGATCAAGATAACGCCCGATGGTGACGCTGGAAACTTCCAAATTCCTTGCTAATTGCGAAGCATTAATAATCCCTCCCTGGTTATGGGATAGCATTGTCCAGAAACGTTCCAATGTCAAAGCTGGAATACGCGGGCCTAATTGAGGAATATCCCGCTCTAAATATGTTTTAATAAAATCCCGCCGCCAATACAAACTGTTTTGGTCCGAAGTTGCCAGCAGGCTTTCGGGAAAACCCCCGCGAAGCCACAGCGCGTTAATCATTTCCTGGTTATAACCTGCATATTCCAGTACGTCGATGCCATGAAGTTCAATATAAGCAATTCGCCCGGCAAGTGATTCGCTGGATTGCTGCAGGAGATCGTTTGATGCAGATCCCAAAAACAAGAATTGCCCCGCTTTATTTCCTGCCTGGCGTTCCCTGTCAATGATGCCGCGCAGCGGTGCAAATATTTCCGGCATACGTTGCACTTCATCCATAATGATCAGTTTTTTCCTGTTTTCGGCATGTAGAGCGGTAATATCTTTTACTTTTTCAAGATCATTCCTGTCCTCCAGGTCAAGGTAAATAGCCGGAATATTTTCGGAGATATTAAGCGCGATGGTTGTTTTTCCCACCTGACGTGGCCCTATCAGGGCAACTGAAGGGCTGCGTTTGAGGGTATGCAGTATCTTATTTTCTATTCTTCGAGCAATCATTATTGCAAATTTAACATGAAATATTAAATTTGCAAGGTTAAATTTAATCAATCTGATTTTTGACCTATTGCCTTCAACTACCGAAAAACAAAAAAGCCCTCAGAAATTAATCTGAAGGCTTTTGTCGTGGCCCCACTGTACATATATCGAACCATTTCCTTTCTGATTTGCGTTTAATAGCGAATATAGTCTTCTAAATTTTTTGTTTCGCTACTTAACAATTTGCCGTATATTTTCAGGGTAGGAGTGCCAATGCTGTTTCCAGTTCATCATAGTCGTTTGGTGTCAGCACTTTTTGTATAGTTGCCAAACCTTCGTTAAAGAATGATTCGGAAGCCATTTTTTTGAAGCCGGTTAATAAACTTATTCTTTCAGCATGATTTTGTGCCGGAATTACAAAACGGAACCAGGTAAGCAAGGTTTGGGGTGGGTTTTTGGCCATTATCTTTCCTCGATGAGCAGCCAACTCTTCATCAGTAAAAAACTTCCACAATAAAGGCTGCGTTACCCGTTCTTCTTCAGCCGTATGCTCAAGATAAGTACCCTGAAATTCGCTGAACGCCAGATAAAATTCCGCCCCATCCTCCGATACATTGCGACCTGTTTGTGATCGGTTATATATTTGTGAAAGCAGTTTTTCCAGTTTATCCTGCATTTGATGAAGCTTTTCATGATCCTCAATGTCATGTTGTGAACATTTTGAACAACGGGCTTCTAATTCGGCCAGGGTAATTTCATTTTCATCGGCTGCATGAACATTCAATAAGGAAAATACGTGCTGCCCTAATTGATAAAGTTCTTGTGTTTCCCGCGGGTTTGAATAATTCGTTTTTCCAGCCAGAAGTGATAATTGTGATAATGCATTCCGCAATCCTTTATGCGGAACATCATAAGTTTTCATTCTTTGCATGTCTTTGATAAATTGTTTTATCAAATGTCCGGATTATGCAAAAGATGAAATTGTAAAAAATCGTTTTTTTATTTTTTACCGCCAAAGAAACTTTCTGGTGTATCGCCGGTAAAGGTTTTAAATTCTTTAATGAAATGCGCCTGGTCATAAAAACCGGCTTCATACCCCAGCTCTGTTAGCGAGTTATGCGGATCATATTGGCTTACGACATTTTTCAGTCTGACAATGGATGCAAATTTTTTGGGGGAAGCGCCAACGGCTTTGCGAAATCTTTTTTCCAGTGGACTTTGACTAATGTGCAGACGCTCCGCCAGATCTCCGATCCTGATATTTCCCCTGCTTTTGTGTATCAGCGTTAAAGCTGTCAGAACCAGCCGGTCAGGTTCGGTAATTTGCATTCTGCCTACCAGGAATTTTTCGATAACGATTATCCTGGCACGGTCTGAGCGTGCTTCGGCCAGCTGTTCTTCCAGGCATTGCAATTCGGAACGCAGCATAAAGTTATCCAGCGAAATACTTTCCTTAAATAGTTCATGTAATGGCTGCCTGAAAAAAGGCGCTGCACCAGCTTCTTTAAAGCAAACTAAAACTGTACCGATATGAACAGAGTTTTGAAACGTTCTCGCGTGATCGGCCAATCCGGATATGCCCGAAACCGATAGCGGGATTGCTTTGTTATCCTCAATCCGCGAAAGTTTACCGCGATATTGAAAACCGGTAACCAATCCTGTGTCCGGCAAAACTTTATACGTTGTTTCATCAGAGATTTCCTGTACAATAAATGACTTTATAAAGGGCTTCAGTGCTTCGCAGGGTATAAAAGTTTCCAGTTTCATTTGAGATGAGGGCTAACTCATGCAAAATAATGTTGCACAAAATTAGATTAATTTTAAAAAAGTATTGATTCCAATTTTAGATAGGTAGATCCCATCCTGACAAAGAGATTGAAGATAGTTAGGTTTTTCACTTAAATTTATCTTTGCCAATACCAACAAAAAAGCCCCCAGAATTTCTGAAGGCTTTGTGGATCCTACCGGATTCGAACCGGTGACCTTTTCCATGTCAAGGAAACACTCTAACCAACTGAGCTAAAGATCCTGTTATCCAGCGAAAATAGCAAAATCCATGCAGATAGACTTCAGGGTTTGTAGGGATCTGTTATCCTTTTGGTGCTGTACCTGATATCAGAAAAGGTTACAGAAGCCCCTTGACCTACGGGCGATTGTGCCAGGAAGCCGAGCTTTGGTTTTCCGGTAACGGTAAAATGAAGTTCGCGGACCAGGTACCATTGTTTTCCATCTGAGGATTCATAGAGCAGGATCATATTCCCGCTTTTTGCCATTTGGAAATAGACCTCGTCTTTATTGATTTCCATGGAATTGCAGTCATCCGAAAAGGGGCTGGTCACCACGGAGACCACCCGGTTATGTAGCGTGTAATCCTTTTCAAAAGCAAACTTGATATAATGCAAGCTGTCAGATTCCAACAAAATCCCTCCTGCATCCCATTTATCGGAAAAAACTAAGGATATCCTCGCAGATAGTACGAAATCAGCATCCGGAGTGAAGGATAACCTGGGCGCATTATCCACCTGGTAAGAGTTATCGGCAGCCCGGTATAAATCCGTATGCCCTTTAGCCGTAAGGGTAAAGCTAATCCCGGAGTTTTTGAAATGCAAGGGCTGAAACCTGCCGAATGACAGGGGAAAAGGAATGGAGTGAAGGGAAATAGATTTTTTTTGTTGGGCCAATCCTGATATGGAACTCAGGGACAGTATACCGAAAATCATCCAAAGTTTCGCGAAAATGAGATTTAAATAAATGAAATATATTTAATTACAAGATACTTTTAATAAGTATTTTTATTAAATTATATATTTAATCCTGACCTACCTGCCCATAAAAACCATCAGGATCTGCACATCACTGGGATTTACCCCACTGATCCGGCTAGCCTGACCGAGGGTTCGGGGCCTGATCCGGTTAAATTTCTGCCTGGCTTCCGTAGAAAGGGAATTCAACCGGTCATAATTGAAATTATCCGGAATGATCAGTTCCTCCAGGGAACTCATTTTCCGGACCAGTTCCTTTTCTTTCTCAATATAGACCTCATATTTGATCTGTATCTCCGCCTGTTCCAACATATCCCGGTCGTAACCTGCAAGGGCGTCCTTCAACTGGTCACTGCAGGATTGAATGGTAAATATATCCATGTCGGGCCGTAAAAGGACCTGAATTGCTTTTTGTTTCCGGATGATCGGCGGAAAGTTTTTACCCAGAAGGACCGGGTTAACCATTTCCGGTTCAATGCTGATTTGCGCAAGGAAGTCCCTGATCTGCTTCACGGACACCCGTTTCCGGTCCACTTTTTCCAGTCTTTCTGTTTTAGCCAATCCCAGGGAATGGCTAAAAGCAGTTAACCTCAGGTCTGCATTATCCTGCCGTAACAGGGTGCGGTACTCTGCCCGGGAAGTGAACATCCGGTAAGGTTCATCGGTTCCTTTACTGATCAGGTCATCCACCAGGACACCGATATAGGCTTCGCTCCGCTTCAGGACCATGGCTTCCAGGGAATGAACCTTTTGGTGGGCATTGATCCCCGCTACCAGGCCCTGGCAGGCAGCCTCCTCATAACCGGTGGTTCCATTGATCTGACCAGCATGAAAGAGATTGTCTATCTGCTTGGTTTCCAAAGAGTATTTCAGTTGAATAGGGGGGAAATAATCATATTCAATGGCATAGCCCGGACGGAAGAACCGGCAATTTTCAAAACCAGGAACCTGTTTCAGCGCGGCAAATTGCACCTCTTCCGGCAGGGAGGTGGAAAACCCGTTAATATATACTTCTACCGTATTCCAGCCCTCCGGTTCAACAAACAATTGATGGCGGTCCCTTTCTGCGAAACGGTTAATCTTGTCTTCAATGCTCGGGCAATACCGGGGTCCGGTTCCCTGGATTCTTCCCTGGAACATAGGAGACCGGTCAAAACCCGTTTTCAGGGTTTCATGTACGGCTGAATTGGTATAAGTGATCCAGCAGCAACGCTGTTCAGCAGGCTTTGGCTGCTCTTGGTAGCTGAAACCGGTGATTTGTGCATCCCCTTCCTGCCTTTCCATTTTGGAATAATCCAGGCTTCTGCCATCCACGCGGGGCGGAGTTCCGGTCTTCAGGCGATTGGATTCAAAACCCAGGCTCACCAATTGTTCTGTGATCCCGGTGGCGGCTTTTTCTGCTACCCGGCCTCCTCCGAATTGCTTTTCCCCGATATGGATCACCCCATTGAGAAAAGTTCCGTTGGTCAATACGACTGCCCTGGACCTGATTTCATGTCCCAGGCCGGTACGTACGCCCCGGCACTGGTTGGCGGTGATCAGCAGTCCGCTGACCATATCCTGGTAAAAATCCAGGTTTGGCGTCTGCTCGAGCATCTGCCGCCAGGTCGCAGAAAACAACATCCGGTCATTCTGGGATCTGGGGCTCCACATAGCGGGGCCTTTCGAGCGGTTAAGCATCCTGAATTGGATCAGGGAACGGTCTGAGACAATTCCAGAGTATCCTCCCATGGCATCAATCTCCCGGACTATCTGTCCTTTGGCAATCCCCCCCATGGCCGGATTGCAGCTCATCTGAGCGATGGTCTGCAGGTTCATGGTGATCAGCAACACCCGGGAACCCAGGTTTGCCGCAGATGCCGCAGCTTCACAGCCTGCATGACCGGCCCCGACTACGATAATGTCATATTCCGGGAACATATTTTTTTATTCTGGGGGAACAAAGGTACAATTATAACCCCACCGGAAGGAGATGTTCCACGTGGAACATTACCGGCAGGAGAAGTCAGTGACGAGGATTTCTCCACCCTGACCAAATCTACCTATCGCTATGCCGATGGAAGTATACCGGGGATTGAGCAGGTTTTTCCGATGCCCCAGGCTGGGCACCCTCCAGTCGATCAGCAGGTCCATGACCATCTGAAGGGGGGTCCGGTCGATCCCGGAATAGAGATTCTCTCCCGCACAATCCACCCCCGCATTTTTCATCCTTTCCTCAAAGGTCAGTCCCCCGGAAGAAGTGTGGCTTAATTTCCTGCCATTGAACCGGGCCAGGTCCCTGGACATGAAGCGGGCTGTTTTTTCCATGGTCTGGGAAACAGTCAGCGGAGGCAAAGTATTCAGCTGGTTGACGATTGCCCTCAGGCTACGGATATAGGATCTGTCGATGCGCCGGTCTGAATCCGCATAGGGTATTATAAATTGGTTGAAAAACCTGCGGGGGTCCTGCCTGAGCTGATTGATATACTTAAATACCTGGACTTCCTGCTGCTTTATAGTCCCTGGCTGGAAAGTCTGGGCGTTGGCCTTACCAGCAAACACCAGGAATATCCCTAATAACATCCCATGTTCCACGTGGAACATGGGGTTACCTGCCGAAAAACATTTCCACATATTCATTTTCTTTTTGTCTGATTAAAAGCTTTTCTTTCCTGGTTTTATCCTTGTAGCCGCAAAGATGCAACATGCCATGGAATATAACTCTATATAATTCATTATCAAAGGATTCCTTAAATTTAGCGGCATTTTCCCTGACCCGCTCCACGCTGATATACAGTTCCCCGGTCATTCCTTGCCTGGGGGGAACAGAAAGATCAAAAGTGAGGATATCCGTATAATCCTCATGTCCGAGAAACTCCCGGTTGAGGCTAAGTAGCTGGTCATCGGTGCAAAAAATGATAGAAAGGTCCCGGAGCGGCTTTCTTTCCCTGTCAAATAATTCAGGAATGAATTGAGTTAGGCGTGCCTTAACCCGTATGGGCAATTTCACACCCGGATGGAAAATACGAACAGCCATAGGAAGTTCCAGAAAAGGCGGATAAAATTACACTAATAATGAATTACGAAAATACGGTTTTGTACAGGTGCACAAGCTCCCGTAAATTTGCCATCGGCAGATCTAAAAAACAAATGATTCGGTTATCAGAACTTCCGGTAGGCAAAAGCGGGGTGATTAGTATGTTTGAGAAAGATGCCATCCACCTCAAACTGATGGAGATGGGCTGCGTACCTGGGGAAAGGGTGAAAATGGAAAAAAAAGCGCCATTGGGAGACCCAATTTCTATTTCTGTGGCCGGATACCAGCTTAGTCTCAGGAAAACGGAGGCGGAGAATGTTTGGCTGGACGACATCTTGTAATATATTGATTATCAATTATTAAAGGATATTCTCAGTTCCTGTGGAATGGTTGGTGAAACGACTATTCAGGGTACAAATGCCCCGATACCGGATGAAAATGAATCAGATTTTTCCAAATGGCGGAGTCATAAAATTACTCCTGAATCAACATTTGATCGTTTACAGCGCTTCGTCCGAAAATTGCATCTGAGACTTGAATCCGCCTTTATCTTTCAGTTTCTTTTTCCTGCTTTTTCCCGAAGGAATCCCTGATGGCTTCCCTTGCTGGCCGGCCCCGAAAGATGTAACTTAGCAGACTAAAACCTGAATTCATGTATGGGGGTGGATATATATTTGATGAACCCGATAAAAAGCTTTCAGCGCAGGAACAACTGCATGACGATCCGGAAAAATTAACCCGGTTTGAGGAAAAGATACAGGCAGGAGAAAAAATTGAACCCGGCGATTGGATGCCTTCGGAATACCGTCGGCAGCTGATCCGGCTGATCGAGCAACACGCGCATTCCGAAGTGATCGGTGCTTTGCCGGAAGGAACATGGATAACCAGGGCACCGGGGTTTAAACGTAAAATGGCCCTGATAGCTAAGGTACAGGATGAAATCGGACATGGTCAGTTACTGTATAATGCCGCGGAGACCCTGGGCAAGAGCCGGGAATCCATGATCAATGACCTGCTTACCGGCAAGTCCAAATATTCCAATGTGTTCAATTATCCGGCGGAGACCTGGGCGGATGTCACCGTGATCGGTTTTTTGATCGATGCGGCCGCAATCATTAACCAACTGGCCAATGCCAGGGGATCATATGGTCCTTACTGCCGTGCCCTGGAACGGATTTGTTATGAAGAAAGCTTCCATCTCAAGCAGGGTCAGGAAGCTTTTGCTTCGCTTGCCGCCGGAACCCATAGTCAACAGGCCATGCTGCAGGATGCCCTGAACAGGTGGTGGCCCCCCATTATGCAATTCTTCGGCCCCCCCGATAAAATATCGGCCCATTCCGGGAAGCTGATGCAATGGAAAGTGAAAATGGCCAGCAATGATGATATGCGCAATCAGTTCCTGGATACCTACGTTCCCAAAGTCTGGGAACTTGCGATGACCCTTCCGGATCCATTGCTGAAAAAAAATGAATCCTCCGGCAGGTGGGACTACACGGAACCTGACTGGGATCAGTTTTTCAGGGTCATTCAGGGGGAAGGTCCCTGCAACAAGGAACGGCTGGATGTACGCAGGTGGGTGGAATCCCATGGCCGCTGGGTGCGCCTGGCCCTGATGAAGGCCGGGCAAAGAAAATCCATGCCGATGGCCTGATCTGATCCAATGGAGGAAAAAGAACCCCGGCTGACCGGTAAAAAGAGGATCTGGAATTACCCCATATACTGTTTACCATGCCATCTTTTGATCCCAGGATAGAGCGACTTCATATCAGCGATAACAGTAAAGAGGAATTGCTGTCCCATGGGGAAAACTGGAATATTTATGAGGTGTTCCATCAGGAAAAAAGGGGCGCAAGGCATGAGCATGTGGGTGGGGTGCATGCCCCAAATCCTGAAATGGCCCTGGTTTTCGCCAAGGAACAATTCGGTCGAAGGAAAAGATGTGTAAACATCTGGGTGGTGAATAGTGCGGATATCCTGGCATTCAGCGAACAGGACGAGGATATGTTTGCCGCCAACCTCGGGAAAACTTACCGGGATGCAAGCGGATTCCGGGTGATGGATAAGATCAACCGGATCCGCAGTCAAAAAAAAGAAGAATAATCATACGATAAAATACCTGCACTTTGGAACCGATGCTGCGCGAAGCGCTGGCGGAACTGATCACAAAAATGGCTGATGATGAGTTGATCCTGGGTCACCGCAATTCAGCCTGGACCGGCCTGGGACCCATTCTGGAGGAAGACATTGCTTTTTCTTCCATGGCCCAGGACAAGATCGGCCATGCCCTGGCTTTATATACTCTTCTGCGGGAATTGAGCGGAATAAAGGACATGGATCATTTTGCCTTTGGTAGACAGGCAGATCAGTTCAAATGCTGCCACCTGGTGGAATACCCCAACGGAGAATATGACTTCAGCCTCATGCGCCACTTCCTGTTTGATGCTGCCGAAACCCTCCGCTATGAAAGCCTGGAGGATTCTTCCTTTGAACCCCTCCGGCAGCTGAGCAGGAAATTCAGGGGGGAACTTAAATATCATATGCTGCATGGCAACACCTGGGTCATCCAGCTGGGCCATGGGGATGAGGAAAGCCATGCCAGGATGCAGGGGGCCCTGGATGCCTGTTTCCCTTTGGCTTTCGGTATTTTTGAGCAAGGAAACCGGGAAGCATTCCTGATTGACCAGCAGGTATATCCCGGAGAAAGGGTCCTTCAGGAGCGGTGGTTAGAAAAAATATACCCGGTCCTGGTTAAGGCATCCCTTAATATGCCCGCCCCTGACCTAAATCCCGGTACCCCCGGCGGCCGGCAGGGAAAACATACGGTTTATTTTGCGCCGCTGCTGGAGGAAATGAGCGAAGTTTTCCGGATGGATCCGGAAACTGCCTGGTGAAATGGGTGGATATTCCTTCAAATCGGCAATAGCGGCCCTGGCCAGCCTTTAAAGCAATTTATCCATGGAAACCTTAACTGTACCCCTGCTTACAGAGGCCCTGCAAGCAGTTATGGATCCCGAGATCCCCGTACTCAGCGTGGTGGATCTGGGAATGATCACCGCCATTGAGATCCTGGGCGATCAGGTCCTTGTGAAAATGATACCCACTTTTTCCGCCTGTCCGGCCATAAACGTCATCCGCAATAATATCCGCATTGAATTGGAAAAAAGATTTCTTGTCCCGGTACAGGTGGATATTGATCCAGCCGTGCAGTGGAACAGCAACCGGATGTCTGAAGCGGGCCGGGAGAAACTGCGCAGGTTTCGGATTACGCCTCCAGAGGTGATGGAGGGGGAGTGGAGGGAGGAAATGTTATCCGGCATTGCTTGTCCTTTTTGCCAGAGCCATCAAACTGAAAACCGTTCCCTGTTCGGATCTACCCTGTGCAGGGCCCTTTATTACTGCAAGGCCTGTGGAAACCTGTTTGAGCATTTCAAACCCCTGGAGTGAACGGGCATAAAAAAATCCGGGCCAGGTAGAAACCCGGCCCGTAATACCACTTAAATCTAAATCTGCACTGATGAAAAATCATGATCAGACCAGTTCAAGCAGCGAATGGTCCCTGGCCTCCAACTGGGAGGCACCCATTAGGAATTCATCCACTTTCCGGGCACATTCCCGGCCTTCCGAGATTGCCCAGACCACCAGGGACTGACCCCTGCGCATGTCACCGGCTGAAAATATCTTTGATACCGAAGTCTGATAATCTTTTTCTGAGGCTTTCACATTTCCCCTTGAATCCTTTTCCACCCCGAGTTCCGTGATCATGCCCTGGTGCAAGGGATGCTGGAAACCCATTGCCAGGAGCACCAGCTGAGCAGGAATTTCCCGTTCACTGCCGGTTACTTCCTCGAATCCTGCCGGTCTGCCGTCCTCCCCATGGGTCCAATGCAGATCACTGATTTTAAGGCCTGCCAGATTTCCCTGCTCATCAGCAATAAAAAGCCGGGTAGTAATCGCCCATTTCCGGTCAGCCCCTTCCTCATGGGAAGAAGTGGTCTTCAGGAGGATGGGATAAGTAGGCCAGGGCATATGCCTGGTTCGGGAAGCCGGTGGTTTGGGAAGCAGTTCAAACTGGGTGATGCTCCTTGCCCCCTGCCGGTTGGCCGTACCCACACAATCCGATCCCGTGTCCCCGCCACCGATGACCACCACATCCTTTCCCTTTGCCAGAATATCCTTCTCCTGCACAGGTAGTTGATTGTTGCGCCGGTTCTGTTGCCTCAGAAAGTCCATGGCAAAATGGATGCCATCTATTTCCCGGCCGGGTATCTGCAGATCCCTGGGCACCGTGGATCCACCCGCCAGGATGACGGCCTGGAACTGGCCCAGCAGGTCCAGGGCAGGGATATCCATCCCTATATTGGCATTGCATTTGAAAACAATCCCTTCCTCCTCCATGAGGTGGATTCGCCGGTCCACCACCCATTTTTCCAGCTTGAAATCCGGAATGCCATATCGCAGCAACCCCCCCGGAAGATCATCCCTTTCAAAGACGGTGATCAGGTGGCCGGCCGCATTAAGCTGGGCGGCGGCAGCCAGCCCGGCTGGTCCGGAACCGATCACGGCCACTTTTTTTCCGGATCTTAGCTTGGGTTTGCGCATCCGGACCAGCCCGCGCTCAAAGGCAAGTTCTATGATATGCTTTTCAATTTCTTCAATAGCCACCGGAGGCTGGCTGATCCCCAGCACACAGGCACTTTCACAGGGGGCAGGACAGATCCTGCCGGTGAATTCGGGAAAATTATTGGTGGAAGAAAGGATCCGGTACGCATCCTCCCATTGTTTATTATATACCGCATCATTGAATTCAGGGATCACATTGCCGAGCGGGCAACCGCTATGGCAAAAGGGTACACCGCAGTTCATGCACCTGGCTGCCTGCTGCTGAAGCCCCTCAGCACTGTACATCTGTTCAAATTCCCGGAAATGCTTCACCCTTTCCTTCGGATCCTCTCTTTCGGGTAACATTCTCGGGAACTCCATAAAGCCTGTCGGCCTGCCCATAGCAAAGGATTTAATTCCTGTTTTCCAAAGCCGTTTTGGCTGTTTTTTTCTTGATCAACACCTTTTTGTATTCTTTCGGGAAAACTTTAATAAAGTTTTTCTGCTGGTTATCCCAGTCTTTCAGGATGAACCCAGCCACGGTGCTTCCGGTGAGCTGATGATGCTGCCGGATAAAATGAAGTAGCTCCCTGGCATCGTCTGCAGACAGGGGATCCAGGTCCACCATTTCCCGGTTACACCTGGCTGGGAAATCCCCGTTCACATCATACACATAGGCCAGGCCCCCGCTCATGCCGGCAGCAAAATTACGGCCGGTTTCCCCGAGGATCACCGTTCTTCCCCCCGTCATATATTCACATCCATGATCACCTACTCCCTCTACAACAGCCAGGGCCCCTGAATTACGCACGCAAAAACGTTCCCCGG
Organism: Chitinophagaceae bacterium; assembly: GCA_035533815.1. GTDB lineage: Bacteria > Bacteroidota > Bacteroidia > Chitinophagales > Chitinophagaceae > JANWKA01. The sequence goes on along the minus strand of DATLTB010000071.1, from coordinate 42,062 downwards.
CCCTCCCCCGGATAAAGGCAGTACCGGAAGTGGCCCCATAAAAGGCCACATTCCCGACGATGATGTTCTCTTCGGGGCTAAAGGAAACCCTGCGGTCCGGATACAGGATCAGGGAGGCGCCGCTGAGCCCCTTCCCAAAATAATCATTGGCTTCCCCTTCCAGCTCAAGGGTAATTCCTTTTGCGCTGAAAACCCCAAAGCTTTGTCCCGCTGCGCCCCGGAATTTAAAGTGAATGGTCCCGTCGGGCAACCCCGCTGCCCGGTATCGCCGGGATATCTCGCTGGAGAGGATGGCTCCTACCGCCCGGTCTGTGTTGCGGATATCCAATTCGCCATATACCTTTTCCTGAAGGTCCAGGGCCGGACCGGCAACGCGGACCAGTTCCCGGTCCATCACTTCAGCGATCCCATGATCCTGAGGCTGGCTCCTGAACAATCCGGTCCCTTCTGCCGGATCCTGGCGGTACAGGATGGCGGAAAGGTCAAGTTTTTTATATTTCCAGTGGTGTATATTGTCGCGTACGGCCAGGCAATCAGACTGACCGACCATTTCATCAATGGTACGGAACCCCAGCTCAGCCATGATTTCCCTAAGTTCCTGGGTCAGGAACCTGAACAGGTTGACGACATGTTCCGGCTCACCGGTAAATCGTTTTCTCAGTTCGGGATCCTGGGTGGCTACGCCCACGGGGCAGGTGTTCAGGTGACATTTGCGCATCAGAATGCAGCCTTCAGATACCAGGGCAGCAGTGGCCACTCCCCATTCTTCAGCCCCTAATAATGTGGCTATGGCGATATCGCGGCCAGTCTTCAGCTGTCCGTCTGTCTGTACGACAACCCGGCTGCGGAGTTTATTTTTGACCAGGGTTTGATGCGTTTCAGCAAGCCCCAGTTCCCAGGGCAGCCCGGCATGCCGGATGGAACTGACCGGGGAAGCCCCGGTTCCTCCGTCATGGCCTGAAATCAGCACCACATCCGCCTTGGCCTTGGTGACCCCGGCAGCTATTGTTCCCACCCCTGCCTTGGAGACCAGCTTGACACTGATCCTTGCGCGGGGATTGGCATTTTTCAGATCGAATATCAGCTGCGCCAGATCTTCTATGGAATATATGTCATGGTGTGGAGGAGGAGAGATCAGGCCTACTCCCGGTGTGGAATGACGAACCCTGGCAATCCACTCATCTACTTTATGGCCAGGCAGCTGTCCGCCTTCTCCCGGTTTGGCGCCCTGGGCCATCTTGATCTGCAACTCCTCTGCATTTTGGAGATAATAGCTGGTGACCCCGAAACGGGCGGAAGCTACCTGTTTGATGGCAGAACGCATGCTGTCGCCTCCAGGAAGGGGTTCATAGCGCATTTCATCCTCCCCACCCTCCCCGGTATTGCTTTTTCCGCCCAGCCGGTTCATCGCGATGGCCAGGGTACTATGGGCTTCATGGGAAATCGATCCAAAGCTCATGGCCCCGGTGGCAAACCGTTTGTAGATCTGAGCGGCAGGTTCCACTTCTTCAATCGGGACTGGACCATTCCTGGGTTTGAAGGTGAACAGGCTGCGCAGGGTGCAGGCTTTCTCCCCCTGGTTGTTGACCAGGGCGGAATATTTTTTAAACACCCCGTAATCGTCCATGCGGGTGGCATGCTGCAGCAGGTGGATAGTCTGTGGATTGAACAGATGGAATTCTCCTTTACGTTTCCATTGGTACATTCCCCCGGCAGCCAGGCGTTCCAGCGGGGCTTCCTTGGGTGCAAAAGCCTGAAAATGCCGCACCAGGGTTTCCCGGGCAATTTCATCCAGCCCCATGCCTTCGATCCGGGAAATCGCTCCTGTAAAATATTTATCCACCACCGAATGGTTGATGCCTAATATCTCGAAGGTCTGTGCACCCTGATAGGACTGAAAGGTAGAGATGCCCATCTTGGAAAATACTTTCAGCAAGCCTTCGCAAACCGCATGGATATAATTTTTCTTCAGGGTTTCTGAACTGAGCGGCGTTTCGATCTTACCGGATAACTTTAGATCCCTGATGGTAGACAGAGACAGATAAGGATTGATCGCTGTAGCACCGAATCCGATCAGGCAGGCAAAATGATGCACTTCCCAGACATCCCCGGCTTCCACCACAATGCCCACCCTTCCCCGCAGTCCCCTGCGGATCAGGTGATGATGAACGGCAGAAGTAGCCAGCAGGGAAGGGATCGGAGCATGCTCGGAGTCAATGGCCCGGTCAGAAAGGATTATCACCTCGAAACCATCCTCCACAGCATCCACCGCATAGCGGCATAACCGCTCAATCCCTTTTTGGAGGGAACCGGGAGACCCGTCCGCCTTGAAATAACATTGGAGGGTCTTGGCCTGGAAGATCCCTGTATCGATGCTGCGCAGTTTTTCCAGCTCATAATTTGTCAGGATAGGATGCTTCAGGGCCACGGAATGACAATGCAGGGGATCCTCATCCAGCAGGTTGCCGTTATTTCCGACAAAGGTGGCCAGGCTCATCACCAGCCTTTCCCGGATCGGATCAATCGGCGGATTGGTGACCTGTGCAAACAATTGTTTGAAATAGTGACTGAGATGCTGGGGTTGATCAGAAAGTACGGCCAGCGGGGTATCTGTGCCCATGGAGCCTACCGGCTCCTTCCCATCTGTCGCCATAGGCCGGATGAGGGTGTCCAGATCTTCGGTGGTATATCCGAATGCCTTTTGATACCTGAATATGGCATCATGTTCAAGGTGAGTGAACCGCACCCGGGGTTCCGGCAGCTCTTCGATCCGGATCTTGTACTTATTCAGCCACTCGCTGTAGGGCTGACGGGAGCAGATATCTGCCTTGAGGACTTTATCGCTGATAATACAACCCTGCGCCAGGTCCACCACAAACATTTTTCCCGGCTGCAGCCTGCCCTTCATGATGACCCCGGATTGGTCCAGGGGAAGCACCCCGGCTTCGGAAGCCATAATGACCCGATCATCGCTGGTGACCAGGAACCGGGAAGGCCGGAGTCCGTTGCGGTCCAGAGTGGCACCAATTATCCGGCCATCGGTAAAGGAAATGGAAGCGGGGCCGTCCCAGGGCTCCATGATTGAGGCGTGGAATTCATAAAAGGCTTTCTTCACGGGGTCCATCTCCAAATTGCCATCCCAGGCTTCCGGGATCAGCATCATCATGACCTGCGGCAGGGAGCGGCCGCAGAGGGTAAGCAGCTCGATCACATTGTCCAGACAGGCGCTGTCAGATTGGTTTGGATCCACCAGGGGAAGCAGCATTTCCATTTCCTGGGGAGAAAAAAAGCTGGACACAAAGCCAGGTTCATTGGATTTAAGCCAATTGAGATTACCCTTCAGGGTATTGATCTCCCCGTTATGGGCAATATACCGGAAGGGCTGGGCCAACTTCCAGGATGGAAAAGTATTGGTGGCAAACCGGGAATGGATCAGCCCGAATGCGGAAATCAATTTTTCATCCTGAAGGTCCCTGAAATAATGCCTGAGTTGCAGGGAAGTGAGCTGTCCCTTATAGATCAGGGTCCTGCAGGAAAGGGAAGCGAAATAAAAAGTTTCTGCACTGGAGGAACCTGAAGCCCGGACCATCTTGGTGACATAATTCCGCAGGATGAAACAACGACGTTCCAGGATATCGGAGTCGTTCAGGGAGTCAGGACAGGCCAGGAAAAGTTGTTCCATGCAAGGCTCGGCGCTTTTGGCCGTTTCCCCGATCTGGCTGTTGTCGGTGGGCAGCACCCGGTAGCCAAGGACGTCCAGGTCCAGTTTCCTGGCGGCCCTCCGGATGATCTCGCGGCATTCTTCCCGAAGCAGGTCATTGGTCGGAAAGAAAACCATGCCCACACCGTATTTACCGGGTGCAGGCAGATGAATGCCCAGTTCCAGGCAACGTTCCCCCAGAAATTCATGGGGCATCTGAATGAGGATACCCGCTCCGTCACCGGTATTGTTTTCACATCCACAGGCTCCCCGGTGCTCCATGTTCTCCAGCACGGTCAGGGCATCTTCAATGATCCGGTGGGATCTGCGCCCCTTGATATGGGCCACAAATCCGATCCCGCAGGCATCATGTTCAAATTCCGGTGAATATAATCCAGTACGTTGGTCGGTTTCCATCTTCGTGGATTGGGTTTGCGCAGATTTCCTGCCCGGTATTCGGATCGGAAGCAGGCTGCTTTGGCTAAAAATACAGTAAAATGTGCAGATTATTTATTAATGTTCATAACTTCTGCATAAAATATAGAAAACAATCAATATTTGGACGTTTTATTTGAAATAAATCAAAAATCATAGGTCAATACGCCAGGACACATCCCGACGAGTCCCAGCTGATCTGCAACCGGTTGCTGGTCTGGCTTTCATTATGCAGCCTGTCCAGGGCCGTAATGAAATAATAGCAGGCTGTTCCCTGATGGCAGGTGCTGTCCAGGAAACTGTCTTGCCCTGGTTGGTTAAGGATGGCCAGCATATGGGAAGGATCATCCAGGTTGCAGTCCATCCCGGTAGTGAAACGGTAAATGACAAATGCAGCCGGATGACTGCTGGTATCCGGCTGCTCCCAGTCGATCCTCAGCCCGCTGCTGTCAAAAAGGGCAGTCGTGATCCGGGGAGCCGGAGGCGGAATGCTGTCCAGCCAGGGCATGACCGGCACCAGGGCGGGATACCGGTAATAGTCCTCCCGGAGGGAATCACAGATGCCCAGGGGATTGCTGAGGAAATACCGGGCACTGTAAAAGATGCTGCCGTTAACTTCCGGGTAGTCCCGGTTAGCCCGGATCTGGGCGGGTAGCTCGCCGGGGTTCCTCCAGGCATCATTGCTGCCAACCCGGTAAAGGCCCTGGCCAATGTACAGGGCCCTCCCATAACTGTGGTGCGCCCACCAGTCCAGCAGGGTCCCATAGGGCGCAGCCCGGTTCCCGAATTCCCAGTAAAGCTGGGGGGCCACATAATCGATCCATCCCTTTTTCAGCCAAAGCAGCACATCCGCATAGAGATCATCATAATCCGTCTGTCCGGCGCGGGTATCGGAACCTTCAGGATCCCGGTCCAGGTTCCGCCATACCCCGAAGGGGCTTATTCCGAATTTCACCCAGGGTTTGATCTTTTTGATGGCCTGGCTTACTATCTGGATCAGGGTATCCACATTATGCCGGCGCCAATCCTCCAGGGACAGGCCATGACCATAAATCTGCCAGGTCCGGTAGTCCGGAAATTCCCGGTCCTTTATATGGTATGGGTAGAAATAATCATCGAAATGCACCCCGTCAATATCATAGCGGCTGACCACATCGCTGACTACATCCTTGAGCCAGGTCCATACTTCAGGTATTCCCGGGTTAAAGTATTTTTCATCTCCGTAATTGACAAACCACTGCGGGTGCAGGAGGGTCACCTGGTCCGGGGCAAGCCGGTAACCGGCGGTATTGAATACCGCCCGGTATGGGTTGAACCAGGCGTGGAATTCCATGCCGCGCAGATGGGCTTCCCGGATCATGAATTGCAGCGGGTCATAGTAGGGATAGGGAGGAAGGCCCTGCTTCCCGGTCAGCCAGAAACTCCAGGGTTCATAGGAAGAAATATAAAAGGCATCTGCAGCCGGGCGGATCTGCACAATGACTGCATTGATACCCGCACGCTGCAGGGAATCCAGCAGGCGGATGAACTCCTGTTTTTGCAGATCGGCAGATAGACCGGGTTTACTGGGCCAGTCCACGTTTCCCACCGTGGCGATCCAAGCCCCCCTGAACTCCCGCTTGGGGGCGAACTGCGCATCCGCAAAGCCAGGGAATAATAGGATCACTAAAAGAACAAAGGGGAATCGGGGACGAAGAGACAGGTTCATGGAAGGCTTCAGCAAATTTAGGGTCTTCGGATGGAAAATATTATCTGGAAAAGACAACCGAATGTGGTAATTTAACCTGATGAACATCCGTTTCACCCCCCTGCTCTTCATCACGGCCTTACTGGCCATCAGCTTTCGGATTCCTTCGCCTCCTGTGCTGCGGTATCCGCCCAGGTCCGGGGGCTGGGTATCCATGTTTGATGGCAAAACCTTACAGGGCTGGCGGGGTTACCGTCACCTGCCCACTTCAGGCTGGGATGTGGAAGGAGGAACCATTCATTGCAAAGGCAGCGGTCATGGAGTCATGGGAACCGACCTGGTCACGGATAAGGAATACCGGAATTTTGAACTTCAGTTGGAATGGAAGATTTCCAGGGCGGGAAACAGCGGCATCCTGTTTCATGTCAATGAAAAGTATCCCAATCCCTATTTTACCGGACCGGAATACCAGATCATCGATGAAAAGAATTATCCCGGTAAACTGGAGGACTGGGAGCTCACCGGGGTCAACTATGCCATGGAGGTCCCCAAATACAGGCCCATAAGACCTGCAGGAGCCTGGAACCAGACCAGGATCCTCGTGAAGGACAGCCTGGTGGAACATTGGCTGAACGGTGTGAAAATACTCAGCTACCATATGTGGACGCCAAATTGGGAAAAGCTGAAGGGAGCTGGAAAATGGAAGGACTACCCGGAATACGGCATGTCCAGGACCGGGCATATTTCACTGCAGAATCATGGAGATCAGGTCTGGTTCCGTAATATCCGCATCAGGATACTGCCCTGAACCTGGGAAAACAGACGAAATTAGGGGTAAGAAAAAGAAAATGGGGTCAAAGTTCAATGCCCGGACGCAGCAAGAAATGACATTCAACCTTTACTGCCTTTTCAGCTTTCAATCAGGGAGTTTTTTTTAGTCCTTTTCAACAAAAATAGCAGGAAGTAATAAAAGAAAAGGGATGTTAACAGACTGGTTTCGATAAGATCAGGCCAAATAGGTTCTCTGGAGTCTCCAAATAAATGGAAATAACCAAAAATGAGGTGTATTAATATGGTCAGCGGGCACATAAAAATAGCCCCGGCCATTGATTTTCTCACTATCGCCCGATCGTACATATCGCGTCTGGATTATAGGTAAATTTGGATGATAAGAATCGTCTTTTCAGGGAAAGATCCTTTTATATCCAGGTAATATACGCCAATTTAATGAGGTAAATTTAAGTTGGCTTTAAGGGCTGAACGGTTATAGCGGGGATTTTTTTACATTTATTGGGGGATAAAGGTCAACAAGGCGATCAACCCTTTGAGCCGTAGTCCGTTTAATATTATGGGGATTGGTTCGCCTGACCAGGGCATAGCAAAGCTTTTTCAATTAACTCATTCACCAATATCAAAAATTTGAAAACAATATTATCATGCATGCTGGCAGGAGGTTGTATGCTGGTGGCAGGCCATGCTTTTTCCCAGCTCAATGAGCAGGCCGCTCATGCCCTGATTGCCAGGGTGCTTCCCGCCGAAGCAGGACATTTTGTAGTCTCCTATATTCCGCCGGAAAAGGGAGAGGACGTGTTTGAACTGGAAAGTAAACACGGGAAAATCCTGCTCCGGGGAAGCAATGGGGTGTCGGTGGCCTCTGCATTTTATTTTTATCTGAAGAATTACTGTCATTGCAATATCAGCTGGGATGGTTCCAACCTCAGGGTTTCCCATCCCCTTCCCCTGGTTCCGCAGCGGGTGCATAAGGTTTCTCCCTATAAATACCGGTACTATCTCAACTATTGCACCTTCAATTACTCCATGAGCTGGTGGGGATGGAAAAGATGGCAATGGGAGATAGACTGGATGGCCATGCATGGCATCAACATGCCCCTGGCCCTGACCGGACAGAATGAAATATGGTACAAAGTGTACAGAAGCCTGGGATTTACTGCTGCGGACCTGAAGGGATTTTTCAGCGGTCCAGCCTATTTTAACTGGTTCTGGATGGGTAATCTGGATGGCTGGGATGGTCCGCTTCCCCGGGATTGGATGACCAGTCATGTGATCCTGCAAAAGCAGATCCTGGCCCGGGAAAGATCCCTGGGCATGACCCCCGTGCTTCCTGCCTTCACCGGGCATGTTCCCCCTTCATTCCATATCCGGTATCCGGAGGCAAAACTGAAAAAGACCAACTGGGGGGCCGGATTTGCCGATGTGAATATCCTGGATCCTTCGGATCCCATGTTCCAGCTGATCGGAAAAAAGTTCATTGCAGAGGAGATCAAGACATTCGGCACGGATCATTTATACTCCGCAGATACTTTCAATGAGAATGTGCCTCCGACCAGTGATTCCACCTTCCTGGACGGGGTCAGTAAAAAAGTGCTGTCTGCCATGACCGCCGTTGATCCGGATGCAATCTGGGTCATGCAGGGCTGGCTCTTTCTCAATGACAGCAAATACTGGAAACCCACCCAGATCCGGGCCCTCCTGAATGCGGTGCCGGATAACCGGATGATCATCCTGGATCTTTGGAGCGAAACCACCCCGGTGTGGAATAAAACGGATGCCTATTACGGCAAGCCCTGGATCTGGTGCATGCTCCTTAATTTCGGAGGTAATATCAGCCTCTTCGGCAGGATGGATCAGGTAGCCGGAGGCCCGGCTGCCGCACTCCATGACTCTTTAGCCGGCAAGCTGACCGGAATCGGGCTGACTCCTGAGGGAATCGGACAAAACCCGGTGATGTATGAACTGATGATGGCCAATACCTGGCGGGATAAAGCCATTGATCTCAATAGCTGGCTGAAAGCCTATGCATGGAGCAGGTATGGGAAAAAGGATCCGTTGGCGGAACAGGCCTGGGGTGTGCTGAGAAATACCGTTTACCGGGCGGATAGGGGCGAAGGTGGTCCGGAATCCATCCTGACTGCCAGGCCTTGTTTTGCCCGCAATGCGAACTGGACATATACCCACCTGTCTTACAGACCGCAGGACCTGCTTCCCGCCTGGGATGATCTGATGGCCGCCAGCCGCAATCTGGGAGCCGCTGACGGGTTCCGCTATGACCTGGTGGACCTTACCCGGCAGGTGCTCGCCAATTATGCCGATACCCTGCAACAGCAGTTCTCCCAGGCCTACCTGAATAAGGATACCATGGCATTCCATCATTACAGCCATGAATTTCTGGCCCTGCTTGATGATATGGACCGGCTGCTGGCCACCCGGAAAGAATTTCTGCTGGGAAGATGGATTGATCAGGCTAAAAGCTGGGGCACCACCCTGGCGGAAAAACAGCTCTATGAAAAAAATGCCCGGGACCTCGTCACCCTCTGGGGTGGAAAGAACAGTCCCCTTCATGAATATGCCTGCAAGCAGTGGTCAGGGCTGATCAAAGGGTTTTACCGTCCGCGGTGGGTAAAATTCTTCAGCTATGTGGACAGCTGTATGTCGGCAAATGCTCCGGTGGATGTCAAATCCTTTGACCGAAGGATCAGGGACTGGGAATGGCATTGGGTGAACAGCCATAATCGTTATCCTTCTGCGGTGCGGGGAGATGCCCTGGCTGTGTCCAGGGAACTTTATCATAAATACGACCCCATGCTGAAAGCATTGTATACCCACTAATCCAATTACCCCCTTCCCATGTACAAGGTTCCCTTATTGCTCCTTTTTGTTTCCCTGACCGGAATCCGCATTTCCTGTGCGCAATCCTATTCGCTAAGTTCCCCTGACGGGAGACTGATTGTCGCCATTACCACCGGGAAGCAGGTCGGGTTCCAGCTTTCGGAAGCCGGAAAGCTGCTCGTATCCTCCGCCCGTATCAGCCTGCATATAGCTGATTCACTATTCCCAGGAAAGGATACCCGGGTCCTGCAGGCCCTGAAAACTTCTGCCGACCGGGAGATCCATCCGCTCATCCCATTTAAAAATGCCGTGATCAGGGATCATTATAACCAGCTTGTGCTGGTCTTTGCCGGTAGTTATGAATTGGTCTTCCGGGCATACAATCGTGCGATTGCCTACCGGTTTATCACCCATTACCCGGATAGCATTAATGTGGAAAACGAGCAGTTTGACCTGCAGCTTCCCGCAGGCAGCTGGTTTTATTTCCAGGGGGCAGGAAGGTGGATGAATCCCTATGAACATATTTATGCCTATAAGCCGCTAGATAGTCTGGGAAGTTCGGAAACCAACCAGTTGCCCATGCTGATTGATGAAAAGCAGGCCGGGGTAAAACTGCTGCTGACAGAAGCAGACCTGTATGATTATCCCGGATTATATTTTACTTCAGACCACGATGACATGCTGCGGGCTATCTTCCCGCCGGCCGTGCGTTCAAACCGCAAAAACATACCTGGCCAGAATGGCTGGGACCGGGAGATTGTACCGGCTACCGACTGGAATTACTTATCCAGGACCAGCGGAAACAGGGTCTTCCCCTGGAGGATACTGGCCGTTGCCGACCGGGACGCGGACCTGCTGGATAACGAAATTGTATATCAGCTGGCACCACCCGATACCCTGAAGGACGGGAGCTGGATCAGGCCTGGCAAAGTAGCCTGGGATTGGTGGAACGACTGGAACATCACGGGGGTGAATTTCCGGGCCGGACTGAATACCGCTACCTATAAATATTATATTGATTTTGCATCCCGGAATAAACTGCAGTACATCATCATGGATGATGGCTGGTATGTGACCGGAGACCTGACCAAAGTCATTCCAGCCATTGATATGAAGGCCATCGTGGATTATGCTAACCGCAGGCATGTCGGGGTCATCCTCTGGTGTTCCTGGTGGACCCTGAACAACCAGATGGACCGCGCCCTTGACCTGTTCAAGAAATGGGGGATCCGGGGCATCAAAGTGGATTTCATGGACCGGGATGACCAGTATGTGGTGGATTTTTACTGGCGTTGTGCGGCTGCAGCGGCCAAAAGACATCTTGTGGTGGATTTTCACGGTGCGCATAAGCCGGACGGTATGATGCGCACCTATCCCAATATCCTCAACTTTGAAGGGGTCCCGGGATTAGAGCATGACAAGTGGACCGATTCGCTGACCACTCCTGAAATGGCGGTCACCCTGCCCTTTATCCGCATGTTTGCAGGCCCGATGGATTATACTCCCGGGGCCATGCGCAATGCCCAGAAAAAGGATTTTGCGCCCATTTACAGTAACCCGATGAGCCTGGGAACCCGGTGTCAGCAGTTAGCCATGTATGTGCTTTATGATGCTCCCCTGCAAATGCTTTGCGATAACCCGGTGGCCTATGAAAGGGAACCGCAATGCCTGGATTTCATTGCCAGTGTGCCAACTACCTGGGATAGCACCGTAGTGCTGGCAGCCAAGGTGGATGACTACCTTGCAGAGGCCCGCAGACATGGGTCAGCCTGGTTCGTGGGGGCCATGACAGACTGGAATCCCAGGGATCTCCAACTGGATTTTTCTTTTCTTCCCCAGGGCAACTATAAAATGGTCATCTTCCAGGATGGGATCAATGCGGACCGAAACGGAACAGATTACCTGAAAATAACCCGCAGGATCAGGTCCGGTGAACACATGACCGTTCACCTGGCCCCCGGAGGGGGCTGGGCGGCCAGGATCACCCCGCTGAACACCTAAACCTTCCGTTTCAGGTAATGGCTGTAATCCGGAAGGATCAGTTCATAGCGTTCATGCATCAGGGGAGAGGTCATCAGAAAATCAGCCGTTGCCCGGTCACAGGCCATGGGGATATTCCAGACGGCCGCAATCCGGAGCAGGGCCTTGACATCCGGATCATGGGGCTGGGCTTCCATAGGATCCCAAAAAAAGATGATGATGTCAATTTCTCCGGATGCAATCAGGGAACCGATCTGCTGATCACCTCCCAGCGGGCCGCTGAGCAATTTGGTAATCGGCAGGTCCAGGGCCTCTTCCATGAGCCTGCCGGTAGTACCGGTGGCGAACAGTTCATGGCTGGCCAGCGCCCGTTTGTTGTAAACGGCCCAGTCTATCAATTCTTTTTTCTTGTTATCATGCGCGATCAGTCCGATCCGCTTTTGGGCTTTGAGTATCTTGGTGGTTTCCATTTACCTGGTATTCAAACTTGAATTAATCCGATCATCCAATGTTAAGCGCTGATGAAATCTCCCTCATGGGAGATCAAATAGCCGGTTCAGGCTGCATGGGCCGGACTGGGTATCGTCATTGCGGTATAAATTTCATAAATTTGTAGCACAAACCTGTTTTTATGATCAAGACCGGTAATCCCATGGTCAGTATTTATACAGAAATGACGCCGAACCCCGAGACGATGAAGTTTGTGGTGAACAAGCTGCTATATCCCGGTAAAAGCATTGATTTTCCGGATGAAGCCAGCGCCGGACCCTCCCCCCTGGCTACCGAACTGTTTGGCTTTCCCTTTATCCGCAGCGTATTCATTGCCAGCAATTTCATCACCCTTACCAGGGCGGCAGATACCGACTGGATGGATGTGATTCCCACTGTGAAAACCTTCCTGAAGGAATATCTGGAAGAAAACAGGCCGGTCCTTTTGGAAGAAGAGATTGCCGCTCTTGCAGTCAACACCAATTCCGTGGCTGAGGATGATACCGATGTGGTGAAACGCATCAAGGAACTTCTGGAGAGCTATGTAAAACCGGCCGTGGAAATGGACGGTGGGGCAATCCGGTTCAAGGAATATGACCACGGAACCCTGACCCTGATGCTGCAGGGTTCCTGCTCAGGCTGTCCTTCCTCCATGATCACGCTTAAGGCAGGGATTGAGGGCATGATGAAACGGATGATCCCCGAAGTCAGGGAAGTGGTTGCAGAGGCCGAATAATATGGATAGTTTGGCTGTTTAACCTTACCGGGAATTGTTGTTTCCATCCCCATTCAGCCCGCTCCCTTAAAATATTCCTTCATCCAGGCCTGCCGATGATTTTCCATGAGCTGTTCAGGGGCATTGTCCGTGATGCCCGGCAAATGAGCCTGCCCGAGATCCTGGCCGTCCTTTTCGCTGTAATCAGCGTGCTGTATGCCAGGATTAACAATATCCTGGTCTATCCCAGCGGAATAATCAGCATCTTATTCAGCATATACATTTTCATTCAGCAACAGTACCGGCTTTATCCCGATGCGGGACTAAACCTGTATTACCTGGTGATGAGCATTTACGGCTGGTACCACTGGACCCGCCGGGACAGCCGGCACCGGGAAACGCCGGTCAGCCGGTGTAACAGGCAGGAGTGGATCACTGCAGGAGCCTGGTTCTTTCCGATCTGGCTGGTCCTGTATGTTTTTCTCAGTAAATATCATATCAATAATGTTCCCCTGCTGGATTCCTTCGTGTCCGCTTCGGCATGCACAGGGATGTGGTTGCTGGCCCGCCGCAAGATCGAGAACTGGCTGGTCCTGCTGATCTCAGATGCATTTGGAATTCCCCTTTATTACATCAAGCATCTTTACCTGATCAGCACCCTGATGCTGTTCTATGTGGTACTGGCATGGCTGGGGTATATGGCCTGGAAGAAAAACCTGGCCACCACAGTCCGTTCCTGAATGCGGGCTTCAGAATATGTACAGATTTTTACCTTTGATTAGCAGTACACTATCAAGAAATGAAAATACTCATCATCGAAGATGAACAGGAACTGGCCCGCAGCATGGTGAGCTATCTGCAATCCGAACATTATCTCTGCGTGACTGTGGGCACTTACCGGTCGGCCCTGGAAAAAATAGATTATTATGACTATGATTGCATCATACTGGACATTACGCTGCCGGACGGCAGCGGCCTGGATATTCTCAGGGACCTGAGAATTAACCGCAAAGCTGATGGGGTCATCATCATTTCTGCAAAGAATTCAACGGATGATAAAATTATCGGATTGCAGCTTGGAGCTGATGATTACCTGACCAAGCCATTCCATCTGGCGGAACTGAGCGCCCGGGTAGCGGCAGTCATTCGCCGGAAGAACTTCGGAGGCAGCGATGAAGTCCAGCTCAATGATCTGCATATCCATATCCCTGCCATGAGGGTCCGGGTGAAGGACGAGCCAGTTGATCTCACCCGCCGTGAATTCGAGTTGCTTCTCTTCCTGGTGGCCAATAAAAACAGGGTCGTCTCCAAGAGCGCGATCGCCTCCCACTTGTCCGGGGATGAAGCAGAAAGCTTCGGCCATTTTGATTTTGTCTATGCCCATATCAAAAACCTGAAAAAAAAGTTGGCAGAGGCCGGGTCCGTGGATTTTATCCGCTCCATTTATGGCGTGGGATATAAACTAGAAACCTGATCCCATGCGGCTGCTGCAGCGCACTATACGTTCCTATCTCATTTATTCAGCCCTGGTCATCCTGGTCGCGATACCGGTGTTTTATTTCATCATCAGCCGACTGTTCCTTCAGGATGTGGATGAAGCCCTGCTTCACCGGAGGAAGGAACTGGTGGCCAGGCTCAATGCCACCGGTAATGATTCCACCTGGGATTATCTTCAGTCCCTGGACGGCAATATCCAGATCAGCCCGCTGGCAGGTCCGGTCAGGGAAGAGCAAAGATTCCATTTCATGCATCGCCATAACCGCAGGGAACATGGGAATGAACCGTTCCGGGTGCTCAGCTCGGTTGTCCATCTCCATGGACGCCCATATCGGATGATCATCAGGCAATCCCTGATTGACAGCGAGGATCTGAGTCAGGGAATCGTGCTGACACAAACCATCCTGCTGGTCATCCTGCTTACCGGGCTGCTGCTGATCAACCGCAGCCAGTCCAGGAAAATATGGCTCCCGTTTTATATTACTGTACAAAAACTCAGGGAATTTGAACTGGATAAACATGCGGGAATTAACCTGGCCCACACCCATATCCGCGAGTTCAATGACTTGAATCAGGCGATCAGCCAGCTGGTGAAAAGGAATCAGCAAGTCTATCTCAGCCAGAAGGAATTTACAGAGAATGCAGCCCATGAAATGCAGACTCCCCTGGCCATTTTCCGGACCAAACTGGATCTGCTGCTTCAGCACAGCAACCTGGACGAACAACAGGCAGAACAGATCCAATCCCTTACCGATACTGTGGACCGGCTAACCAGGCTCAACAGGTGCCTGCTGCTATTGTCTAAAATAGAAAACCGGCAGTTCATGGATAACCAACCAATCCACCTGGCTGCTGTACTGGAAAAGACCGTGAACCTGCTGGAAGAACAGTATGCAGCCAAAAATATCCGGTTGATTATGCAATTGGATAAAACGGCCGAGGTTATGGCAAATGCCGAACTGATGGATATTCTCATTTCAAACCTGTTGTCCAACGCCATACGCCATAACATCGAATCGGGGGAAATAACGATCAGGCTGGAAGAGAAAAGGTTGATGATATCCAATACCGGACCCGCACTGGTTTTTGAGCCGGCAGGCATTTTCGACCGGTTCCGGAAAAACCCTGCTTCACCCGGCAGCACGGGATTAGGTCTCGCCATTGTGAAAGAGATTTGCGAGGCATCCGGATTTACCATTCAATATGCATTCAAGGGGAATCGGCATAACCTGGAATTGAGTTTCGGGGAAGTCCTGCGCAGTCCTGAGTCATGATGGGCATTCCAAATTCATACAAAATCCGGAGATAGTTTTGCCTATTTTAGATAACTTTGCCCTGACCCCTTTTATTTTCCACTGTGTATCCTGATGCCTTTTTTTGCTAAAACCGCTTATTTTTACGTGTTTGCGTTGCTTCTGGCCTTTCCGGGACTAGGACAGACACGAGATCTGGACTTTTATCTTCAGCAAGGACTGGCCGCCAGCCCCCTGCTCAGGGACTACAGCAACCAGCTTAGATCAGGGGAATTGGATAGTCTGCTTATTCAGGCAGCCAATAAGCCCCAGGTTATGGCCAATGGAGAGGCCATGGTAGCCCCGCAGCTTGGTGGATTTGGTTATGATCAGATAGTGACAAACGGTGGACTCTATGCAGCCCAGCTTTCTGTTACCCAGCCTTTATTCAATAAAAAAATCCTGCAACCCCAGTATGAGGCAGTCCGGCTGAATAGTGAATCCATCGCCAATACTTCCCGGCTGAGCCAGATAGACCTCGAGCGCACCATCACTACCCAATACCTTGTCGCCTATTCGGGTTACAGCCAGTATCAGACCACCCTGAAAGTATACAAGCTGTTTTCCGATCAGCAGGAATTATTGAAACAGCTGGCCATACAGGGGGTGTATAAACAAACAGACTATCTCAGTTTTCTCGTTACCCTGCAATCCCAGGAAATCACGCTGGGACAACTTGACTTACAATATCGCTCTGCGGTAGCTACCCTAAATTACCTTTGCGGCATCAATGATACTGGTATGGTGGATCTGGCCAAGCCCGTTCTTGAACCTGTCCTTTTGACGCAAAAGGATACCAGTCCCTTTTTCCATCAGTTCGTACTGGACAGCCTGAAGATCATCAATGGCCGCCAGCAGGTGGATACCCGGTACCGCCCTTCGGTTAGCTGGTTTGCCAATGCTGGCCTGAATTCATCGAGCCTGCTAACCGCCTACCGCAATTACGGGGCAAGCGTAGGCATCACCCTCAGTGTGCCCATATATGATGGTAAACAACGGCAATTGGATTACCGGAAGCTAAACCTTTCGGAAGATACCCGCTTAGGATATGCACAATTTTTCGGGCGGCAGTATAACCAGCAGGTTGCGATGCTGGTTCAGCAACTCGGAGCATCCGATATCCTGATCGGACAGATCCGCGATAAGCTGGCCAACTCCGCATTACTGATCAATCTGGATAAGAAACTGCTCAACAGCGGGGATGTGCGGATCACCGATTATATCCTGGCCATCAATAATTACCTGACCATCGAAAATGACCGGAACCAGGCCCTGGTGAGCAGGTGGCAAATCGTCAACCAGCTCAATTACTGGAATCACTAACCCCCCTGACCATGAACAATATTTGCAGGTATATCTGGATATTCACCGTACTGGCATTAATGGGTATGCCATCGTGTAAAAGCGGATCATCTCCGGACAGCAATGTCGATATTACAGCGACCCAAACCCCCGTTACTTTTACCCATATTACTCAGGGGCCGGTGCAGCAACTGACCACACTGAACGCAACATCTGCCTACCTGAAAAAAAATGCGGTGAGGTCCAGTGTAAACGGATATATACTCCATTGCCAAATCAGCCCCGGAGAGTGGGTCCGCGGAGGTCAGGAATTATTTGTTCTGGAAACCCGGGAAGCCATGGCGATAGGCCGCGCTTCCCGGAAACTGGATTCCACCCTGGGTTTTTCGGGACAAATCACCATAAAAGCACCCCAGGCCGGTTTTGTCACCAGCCTGTTCAACCAGGCCGGTGACTATGTCATGGATGGGGATTCATTATGCTATATTGCAGATAAGAGCAGCTTTGTGTTCCTGCTGGATGTTCCGGTAGAGTGGTTGCAGGATGTGGCCCTTAACGCGGAGTGCAGGGTAATCCTGCCCGACGGGGAGCAAATACCGGGGAGGATCATTTCCAGGCTTCCCAGCGTGGACCCCCTTTCCCAAACCCAACGTTTTGAAATCAGGCCCCTGACCACCGCACAGCTTCCGGAGAATCTGGTAGCCAAAGTGCAGTTTGTCCATAAAGAAAAGAAGGATGCGATCACTCTTCCTACAGCAGCAATACTTTCCAATGAAGCTGAAACCCATTTTTGGGTCATGAAGCTGGTCAATGATACCACAGCGATCAGGGTGCCGGTTAAAACAGGAATGGTGCTGCCCGACAGGATTGAAATACTGAGTCCCCGGTTCACTGATTCAGATTCCATCCTGCTGACTGGTAATTATGGTCTGAATGATACAGCCTTGGTACGTATAGAAGGGACTAAATGAAACCAATGAAAATAATCATTACCCTTTTACTGTTTGCGCTGCCTGTGAGAACCGTGATGGCGCAGAATGTGGATATCAATATCCTCAGGGAGATTAACCTGCACCGTCCGCGTGCACTGGATAAAGCGTTCATTGCCCTGAACACCTATAATGATCCGGTATGCGCTGTGCTGCCTTTAGGGATATTGATTACAGGCTGGATCACCCACGACAGCTCCCTTACCTATAATGCAGGTGAAGCTATTTTAGCCCTTGGGATGTCTGCTGCCGTTACCCTCAGCCTGAAGTACCTGGTGAAAAGACCCAGACCCTATGTGACCTATCCTTTCATCCAGCATCAGGTAACGGAGAACACCCCGTCATTTCCCTCCGGGGATTGCACGGTGACAGCAGCCCTGGTCACCTCCCTCAGCCTGAGTTATCCCAAATGGTATATCATCCTTCCCGGATCGTTATGGCTGGCGACAGTCGCTTATGGAAGGATGGACCTGGGCGTCCATTATCCCAGCGATGTATTGGCAGGGACGCTCATCGGTGCCGGATCTGCATGGCTGAGCTTTAAAGCCGGAAAATGGCTGAACGCGACCCGCAGCCGTCATCAGGTAAGGCAAGCTTTCTGAATAATGACCTATGAACCAATATTTCAAGACATATAAAAATCCGATTTCTGTTGTAGCTGCGATGATCATCATCAGCGGACTGCTGGTGTATGGAAATTTGCAGACTTCCCTTTTCCCTGAGATCACATTCCCTAAAATAAAAATTATTGCTAATGCCGGACTCCAGCCGGTGGACAAAATGATGGTCACAGTGACCAAACCGCTGGAAATCGCCATCAAACAGGTTCCGGGCCTGCGGATGATCCGAAGCACCACAAGCAGGGGCAGCTGTGAGATTTCCGCATATATGAACTGGAATCAGGACATCGATAAGGCTTATGAGAATATAGAATCCCTGATCAACGAAGACCGCACCCAGCTTCCGCCAGGTGTCCAGGTCACCGTGGAAAAAATGAACCCGTCCATCCTGCAAGTAATGGGGTATACCCTGGAAAGCAATACCCGTTCCCCCATTGCCCTGAAAATGATGGCGGAATATACCATCAGGCCCTACCTGTCCCAGGTATCCGGGGTAGCCAGGATTGATATTATGGGTGGCAAAACCAAGGAATACTGGGTGATCCTGGACCAGCAAAAGATGAGTGCCCTGTCCGTTACCCCGCAGATGGTGGCCCAGGCTCTTTCAAGCACAGATTTTATTTTATCTGACGGATACCTTTCTGATTACCGCAGGATGTATCTCACCGTTACCGATGCGACGATGCACGGGAAAGCAGATATCGGTAATATCGTCATCAGTAACAATGGCAAGCGCGTGCTTCAGTTGAAAGATATTGCCTCAGTTCAGATCAGGGAGGCGGTAGAATATGTGCGGATCAATGCCAATGGACGCAGTGCAGTACTGATCGGGGTAATCAAGCAGCCCAATGCGAACCTGATCGATATATCCACCCAGGTGGAACGTAAAGTGAAAGAACTGGGGAGGATCCTTCCCCCGGACGTATCCCTTAAACCTTATTATATTCAGGCTGACTTTGTACATAACTCCATCCGGAGTGTCAGCGATGCACTGTGGATTGGAATCCTGCTGGCCATTATCGTAGCCATTATTTTTCTGAGGTCTTTCAAGGCCAGCCTGACCATACTGATCACCATACCGGTTACCCTTGCCCTAACCCTGATTGTCATCTATGCAGTAGGATATACTTTTAATATCATGACCCTGGGAGCCATAGCTGCCTCCATCGGGCTGATTATTGATGATTCCATCGTCGTAGTGGAACAATTGCACCGTACCCGGGAGGAGAACCATGATCTGGATACCGGGGCCCTGGTGCAGAAAGCAATACATTACCTGTTCGGTGGGATGGTAGCATCCTCCATCAGTACCATAGTGATATTCATTCCCTTTGCCTTTATGAGCGGTGTTGCAGGAGCCTATTTCAAGGTTCTCGCCAATACCATGATTATTACGTTGGTTTGCTCTTTCCTGGTCAGCTGGCTCGGTCTTCCGGTGATCTATCTGATGTTTTCCGTCAAATCAAGGAAAAAGGGGGAAGCAAAGGAGCAGGACAAAGCGACTAAAAAGCAAACCTGGGTATCTTTCTTCATTCATCGTCCGTTGATCGGGGTGGTGATGGCGGCTATCCTGTTCGCAGTTATCTGGCTGATCATACCTCATCTGAAAACAGGATTCCTGCCCGACATGGATGAAGGAACCATCGTACTGGATTATGTCAGTCCGCCTGGAACATCCCTGGATGAGACGGACCGGATTCTCCGGCAAGTGGAAAAAATCATCATCCGGGAACCGGATGTCCAGAGCTATTCCCGAAGAACAGGTACACAGATGGGTTTTTATATCACAGAACCCAATACCGGGGATTACCTGATACAGCTGAAAAAATCCAGGAAAAGGACAACCAATGACGTGATCGATGATCTGCGTCGAAAGATAGAAGCTACCCAACCGGCCCTTCGGGTTGATTTCGGACAGGTGATCTCTGATATGCTGGGCGACCTGATGAGTTCCGTACAGCCAATACAGATCAAGATTTTCGGGGACGACCAGCAGGTATTGAACCAACTCGCCGTCCAGATAGCGGGGGTATGCAATCAAGTGCCGGGTACGGCAGATGTATTTGATGGAATCGTGATCGCCGGACCTTCTCTCGATATCCGGCCACGCCCAACCCAGCTGGCTCAGTATAACCTGACTCCCTCCGATCTGCAGTTCCAGTTACAGACCACCCTGTTGGGTAATCCCGTAGGCCAGGTTTTAGAAAAGGAGCAGATGACCACTGTAAGGATGGTTTATCCGGGATCTATGGCAAGAACTGTTGATGAAATCCGTCATGCTTCCATTTTCCTGCCGGGAGGCACCCTCAAACCCCTGACTGATTTTGCAGATGTGTCCATTGATTCCGGACAAGCCGAAATACAAAGGGAAGACCTGCAATCCATGAGTGTGGTAACGGCCAGGCTCAATAACCGGGACCTGGGAAGCGTGATCAAGGATATCCGGGCCAGGGTTTCCGCACAGGTTCATCTGCCTCAGGGATACCACATTACTTATGGCGGCCAGTATGCCCAACAGCAGCAATCCTTCAAGGAACTGCTGATGATCCTCATTTCGGCCGGCCTGCTGGTTTTTGTTGTCTTTTTATTCTTTTCCAGGGATTTTTTGACTTCATTGAGTATCCTGGGTATTGCCGCACTGGGAACTTCAGGATCCATAGTGGCTCTTTATCTCACGCATACTCCGCTGAATGTAGGCAGCTATACGGGCATGATCATGATCGTGGGCATCATCGGTGAAAATGCTATTTTCACCTTCCTGCAGTTTTCAGACAGCCGCAAAACCAAGTCAGTGGATGAATCCATTATCTATGCGATTTCAACGAGGTTAAGGCCTAAGTTAATGACTGCCCTGGGAGCCATCATTGCCCTGTCGCCCCTGGCCCTGGGAATCGGAGTCGGCGCCCAGCTTCATCAACCCCTGGCGATTGCCGTTATCGGTGGATTTCTCATGGCCCTTCCTTTACTGCTGATCCTGCTGCCCATAGTATTGCGCATGGTGTATATTCGCAGGGAAAAGAAGTCGCTTGCCTAAAAAAGCAGTCGTCATCGGTCCGGAAAGCACGGGCAAGACCACCCTGAGTATAAGCTTGGCCACCCATTTTCAGGTTCCCTGGGTCCCGGAATTTGCCCGGCAGTATATTGGAGCCATGGACGGCAGTTACCGGGAGCCGGATTTATTGGAAATTGCCCGGGGCCAGATCAAAACAGAGGATCAGATAGCCCTTAATGCAGGTTCTTTACTGATCTGTGACACCGACCTGTACGTGATCAAGGTCTGGAGTGAACATGCTTTCGGGAGTTGCGATCCCTGGATACTGGAACAGATCGCTGTCCGAAAATATGACCTCTACCTATTAACCTGTATTGATCTACCCTGGGAACCAGATCCGCAACGGGAATACCCGGACCGGTCCATGCGGGAGTACTTTTATTCGGTATACCGGGATATCGTCATCAATGCCGGATTGCCCTGGGCGGATATCCGGGGGTCCCGGGAAGAAAGGATAATGCGGGCCACAGGGGCGGTAAATTTAATATTGTGAAAGGAGCTCGGATAGCGGATATTAAAACCGATGACAGGGAGCAGGATCATCAGCGACCCCTTCTCCGGCTTCCGGTCCGGACTTGTCCGTGAAATTATTCAGGATAAGCCATCGAAGAATTATTTCACCTTAGTTGGCCCTTCCTGAAATAACTTTAGGGTGGCAAGCTATTTCAGAAAGAGACACAACTTCAGTCCCATCCTGAGATGGAAGAACGTTGAATTTTAAGTTATTTTTTTAAGCAATTCTACAAGAATTGAATTAGCTGAATTAAATAATTTTTTTGCTTCTACTTTCACAATCCTGAAAATAATCCCTGCCATGAGACCGTAAAAACAGCTGTTTAATTCAATTTGTCAGTTTTTCATTTTCATCTCTTCGAAAGACAGGTCTTCCTGTTTATCTTCTATCTGTCCGGGAGGCGATACCTGGCAGCCCCCTGCCCCGCAGCACCCGGTATTGGTTACCCCCTGAAATAAAAAGAAAATGGCAATGAGCCCCAGGAACAAATCATGGGATTGGATTGCCTGGATGCCAAAAAATATGCCGAACACTAAACGGAGCAGCCGCATGAAACTCCAACCTGTCAGCAACTTTAATTTTGTTGTTCGCATGATTTTATTTTCTGATTTTATTCTCTAAACTGCTCCATGCACCCCCATTGTGCACCTTTAAATAACCATTTGACTTTAAAATGCTGTTTGCCATGGAACTCCTCATCCCTGAAGCACAACAGGCAATGATTGGCTGGTTTTTGTCTTTCAGCCTGCTTAAATTGTTTTTAAGGGTATTAACAGGAATGTTTATTGAACCTTTAATATGCCCCCCCGCATATTCTTCCTTGCTGCGGACATCCAGGATAATAGCCCCTTGCCGGAGCAAGGCCGCAAAGTCTTCCTTTGGCCCAAATCCGAGGGCATTTTTTATAGCGTCTAGCATAAGATATTTTTTGGCATTGGTGTTAATTTATATCTGGCAGTCATATGTCGGCTGAATAATAATCTGTACCATCCGGAACATAAAGGAGTCCCCCAAATAATATGAAGATTAACCGGCCTGGGATTCATTTTTATCCGGTTTGTCTTTAGGCCCTTTTTCAGGTAATACATTTTTGAAAACGTTGAATAACAAGCCTCCCATAACGGCACCATATAACATGCTGTTCAATGGTCTTGATGTAATTAGGCAGGTACCCGTTGAACAACCAATGAAATAATAATACAGGTACCCCGCACTTGCTCCGAGAATAATCCCGAAAATGCTGAATTTGTATTTGATTAAGAAATTCATTTTTAAAATAACTGAACCTGATCACCAAAATCATACACCCGGACCTTTTCCGGTACAGCAGATGCTATTATACTGGCTCCTGCTGCACTCCTGTATCCTCCTGCGCAATGGACCAATATCGGTTTATCCAGGGGTATTTCCCTGATGCGTTCCCTTAATTCCTGGAGCGGAATGTGCATGGCATCAGGAAAAATATTTTTGGCCCTCACTTCTGAATCATTACGCACATCAATGACCGTGTATGTATTTGCTTTATCATGGAATTCCTGGATATCCATCATTTCAGATTTAGTATTCCCGCAGTCTGAGACATATGCCCCGACAATTTGCTTTTCATAGCCGATTTTAGCTATACGTTCTATCAGCTCATTTAATATAGCTTCATTTTCGGCAATCAGGTAGAACTTTTCCTTCGGGTTTATAATGCTTCCCAGCCAGGTTTCAAACCTCAGGTCGACCATCAGGTTAATAGCATTTCTAAAATGAGTTTTTCTGAACCGGGAGGCCATTCTTGAATCGATAACAGGTATTCCGGGAATTGCCGAATCAGTGAATTCTTCACAGTTTGACAGATTTTTTATTTCTATCCGGGAAATGCCTGATTCAAAGCTTTCCGCCCCAGTTTTATTCTGGGTTACATCAAATGGAAAGTATTTAGGTATAAAAGGCAGATCTGCCAGCAATTCCGACATGAACCGGTCTTCATCCATATGCTGCAGGCTCCAGTTATTGATTTTCTCATTACCAATGGTACTGCTGGTCTCCTGACTTAGGTTTTTACCGCATAAGCTGCCTTTACCATGTGCGGGAAAAACTGCTATATCATCTGGTAAGGGCATCAGCCTGTCGTGAAGGGAATGATAAAGCTGCCTGGCAAAACGGGGAAGCACTGCCTGGATCTCCCGTCCTTGTATCCTTAAGTCAGGCCTCCCACAATCACCGACGAATAAGGTATCACCCGTAAACACAGCTTTCGCCTGACCATTTTCATTGATAGCCAGGATACTGATACTTTCAGGTGAATGTCCGGGAGTTTGAATGGATTTCAGGGTGATATCCCCAAGTGCTATTTCATCGCCGCCATCAAATGCCTGGTGTGGATATGCTGCCCCTGCTAATTTGCTTATATAAATAGTTGCCCCGGTCTTATTATGAATTTCCAGGGGACTGCTGATGAAATCAGCATGAAGATGGGTCTCTATCACTGCTATAATCCTGGCGTTATGTTGTTCCGCAAATTCATAATAAGGGAGAGGATTACGTCCTGGATCTATCAATCCAACTTTCCCTTTGCTTAATACTGCGTAGGAAAAATGCGCTAAACTTTTATCTTCAAATTGTTTGATTTCCATGTATGGACTGCTTACCGGGTTTGATGAGGTATATTAAAGATCATTCGCCAAAGCTGACTAATATTAAATAAATGAATGCCCCATCCAGGTCATTTTCCAGGTTTCTCTTCATGTTAACGGGAAGCATTACAATCAGTTGTCGGTTATTATTTTCGTTATTCTTTTTTGGTCGATAGGCCAATTGACCAATACAATGGGCAGAAACTGATAAAACTGGTTACAATTAACGCCCCGGCGACAACCAGCAGTATAATTGCTGCAGTCCCCGTTATTTGTTTGGCAAAATACAGGATGGCTATAATTACAGCTGCCAGTATTCTGATTACTTTGTCTGCGGACCCGATATTCCTTTTCATCTGTTTGGTTTTAGAAAATGAATGATTAGAACAAAGATCATTCTATTAAAAATGCCATCCAGCTACTTTTGTTACAAAAGGGATATTTTATTTCTGCCCAGGACAACCAGGCCTTCATCTTCCATCTGCTTGAGCAATCGGGAAATCACCACCCGGGCTGTTCCGAGTTCATTGGCCAATTGTTCATGGGTTACATGAAGCGTCTGGCTCTGGGCCAGTCCGGATTTATTTTTAATGAGATTTAAAAGCCGTTCGTCCATTTTTTTGAATGCAACAGCCCTGACTACCTGAAGCAATTCCTCGAACCGTTTATGATAAAGGCGGAAGATATAATCCAGCCATTGCGGATATTCCCTGATAAGCAGGGTCACTTTTTCAATCGGAATGAACAGTATTTCCGTATCCTCTTCTGCTATAGCAGTTATTTTACTTGTTTCATGATGCATTCCGGCTAAAAAGGACATAATGCAGCTTTCACCGGGTTGGATATAATACAACAGGATTTCCTTATTATCATCGTCTGTACTCATTACCTTCACCGATCCGCTGGTGACAATGGGGATAGCCCTTATATACCCGTTTTCATTTAATATGATATCCCCTTCGGAAAATGTTTTGGGAATTCCGTATGCGATAAGTTTTTCTCTTATTTCCGGAGAAAACCTGAATGCTGTTATATCCGTTAATTCCATATCACGAATTTACAATTTGCCCGGAACAGTCCGGATAATAATAAGACCGGAGATTCATTGGTCCCGGCAAACGGAAACAGGATCCATTTTTCATGGAGCGAGATACCAGGTAGCTAATTTTCGGGATAATGCCATCTGAAACGTGTTTTTACAGGCTTTGAATGAAGCGTGGGGGAAGAAATGGGGAGAAAAAATG
The DNA here is from genome assembly GCA_035533815.1 of Chitinophagaceae bacterium. GTDB lineage: Bacteria > Bacteroidota > Bacteroidia > Chitinophagales > Chitinophagaceae > JANWKA01. Next base: position 16,298 of record DATLTB010000071.1, on the reverse strand, counting down.
GAAAGTTCCCTGGTATGGGCAAAGTACCTGTGGCAATGGACCTCATTCTGTAAAGAGGTCTTGAGAAATACCGGAAATGCGTTAAATTATAATTATTTTTGATCGCATGTCCTTCAACACCCTTTCCATCCTGATACCGGTATTCAATGAAGGGAAAACAATAGAAATTGTGCTGGACAAGATTATTTCAGTCCAGCTGACCGGCAATCTGCATATGGAGATTGTGATTATTGATGATTGTTCCACGGATAATACGGAGGAGTTGGTTAGCCGGTATATAGCCAGCCATGCTCCCCAGGACATCCGGTATATCAGGCAGGCACGGAATCTGGGCAAGGGAGCTGCAATACGGGAAGGGATAAAAAGAACATCGGGTGATTACACCCTCATACAGGATGGCGACCTGGAATATGATCCAAGGGAATATAACCTGCTGATCCAGCCTGTGCTGGAAGGTTTTGCAGATGTCGTATTTGGAAGCCGGTTCATGGGAGGCAACCCCCACCGGGTACTTTTTTTCTGGCACACTATCGGAAACCGTTTTCTGACCTTTTTATCCAATTTGTTTACCAACCTTAACCTCACAGATATGGAGACCTGCTATAAGTTATTCAGGTCGGATATGCTAAAAGGGTTAACACTGAAGGAAAACCGGTTCGGTTTTGAACCTGAAGTCACCGCCAGGATTTCCAAGGTAAGGGAAGCCCGTATTTACGAGGTAGGAATATCCTATTACGGCAGGACCTATGACCAGGGAAAAAAGATAAAGTGGCTGGATGGATTGAGGGCTATCTGGTGTATCCTGAAGTATAACCTGTTCACCCGTCCGGATTCCCGATCCTGACCAGGAAATATGGAGCGGTCACCCGCCTGCGAGTTCGCTTATCCAGGAATTCGCGGTTTAACAAGGTGACCGGGAAATTACGGCCCCTGAGCATTATCTGCAGCGGATAGGGGCCATGTCTAAGTTCCCCGAGACCCCGGGTATCAGTAAGGATATAATCTCCTTCCCTCACAGAATCCACCTGTTGTATCGAGGGAACGATCCGCTGGCTATAAAAGCTCAGGGACCTCGATTGGTTACTGATCCGGTACACAAGGAACCGGGAATCCGATATATGGTGCTGATGGACCCATTTCCCCGTCACGCTCCCCATCTGACTATGCAGCAGCCTGGGATAAAAATACCCCCCAAGAAAAATATTCAGGCCCACCATGCCATAAATACTCACACTAACCAACCGGTTTTTGACGGATTTCACAGAAAGTAAAAAAATAAATAATAGGGCAGCCAGGACAATGTAGATCCAGGGAAGGAGATCTTTCGGGTAAAAAGTGAAAATCAGTATGAGTGCGCATCCCGCCAAGGCCAGGGTAAGGAGAAGGTATTGAATGCCGGAAAGAAACTGCCAAAGCCGCCTAAAGCGGTATTCAGTTTTAATACCTGCGATTGTTCTGGCTGTGATCACCGCGGCCAGGGGGAAAACCACAAAAATATAATGGGGAAGCTGGTAATGGGAAAGGCTTAGTGAAACATAGGTGAGCACAAACCCCCCGGTACTGATGAATTCCAAAGAACTATCCTGCCTGAACCTCCTTTTTATCCATTGGGCCAGGGAGATCAGCAGTCCGGAAAGGAAAAAGAATGTCCAGGGAAAAAAGGTCCAGAGCATGTTTTGAATCAGGAAGAAAAAACCTGGATGATTGTTCCAGCTGCTTTGTCCCGTGATGCGCCCGAAACTCTGGGTCCAGAAATAGAAGGTTAACCCGGAGACCCCGGTCTGCCCGTTAATTATTTTACGGGGATGCTGATCGAACTGATGGTATAGCCCGATGGCCATTGGCAACAAAATCAAGGCAATGATGACCAGGACTAGCAAGTATTGAGCCCGGAATATCCGGTTAAACTGTTTTTTTACCAGAAAATGGGAGCCGAAGGCCAGGACGGGTACAATCAGGGCAATCGGCCCTTTAGTCAGCATACCGATCCCAATGCCCACCCCGGCTAAAATCAGGTGGATCAGTTTTTGTCCCTGGTCCCATCGGGCAAATTGCCAGATGGCAAACATCACGGCACCCATCAATATCGTATCAGTCCTGCAATCATTGGTCATCAGAAAGAGTCCCTGGCAGGAGGCCAGTATCAGGGATGCGAGTTCTGCTGTCTCCAGGGGATAAAATATTCTGGCAAATTCAAATACGGACCAAATAGCCAGCAAGGCAAACAGGATGCTGGGCAGTTTATATGCAAAATTATTCACCCCGAATAAGCGCATGGACTGGCTGCAGATCCAAAAAGTGAAGGGAGGCTTATCAAGATAATCCTTGCCCAGGTCGTGCACTTCCAGATATTTACCTGAGGACAGCATTTCCCGGCTGATCTCAGCATATTGGGCAGCATCCACATCCATGACATCTGCCTTAATCCCGATGCAGTACACAGCAGCGAACAGGACAAGCCACAAGGTTAGCCGCCTTTTTCCCGGGGTAAGCCATTTCAAAGTCCAAAAGGATGACATAGTCAATTTACGGTTTCCGGATCAAGTTTTCGATCGGAGGATCTCCCTCCAGGTGAACCATCTGCCCCATGATCCAGGTTTGTCTGCGCAGCAGGTATCCGGTGGGATTCCTGACCTTGAAAAAAACAGGGTTTGGCAAAGCAGCCGCGATCAAGGCAGCCTGACTGCGGTCCAGCTGGGAGGCATGCCGTCCGTAATAGGATTCTGAAGCAGCTTCGATACCAAAAATGCCATTTCCCATCTGTACGTCATTCAGGTAAACTTCCAGGATGCGTTTTTTCCCCCAGATCCACTCGATCATGAAAGTAAAATATACTTCCATCCCCTTTCGCAGCCAGGTCCTTCCCTGCCAAAGGAAAACATTCCGGGCCACTTGCTGGCTGATGGTGCTTGCTCCCCATACATGACGGTTTTTTTCATTATGCTTCCAGGCTATTTTTATGGATTTGAAATCAAATCCGTGATGCACAGGAAAAAGTTGATCTTCTCCAGCCATGACGGCCAGTTTGGCCTGTGGTGAGATTTCCCGGTAGTCCACCCAGCGATGCCGAAAATGGTTTTTGGTTCCGATCAGGCTGAACCAACTGCTTGCCATGGTTAGGGTAAACGGAGGATTGATCCATTTAAGCAGGATAATATAAATCAACTGGGCAGCGAATAAAATGAGAAATATCCTTTTGATCAGCCGCCAGGCCCGCGGCACAATTCCTTTACGTTTCATCAGGAGGAAATATTCCTGGAAAATTAACTGAATATTCTCTTCAATTCGTATAATTCGTACTTTACCCGGACAAATTAATCCTGGGAAAAGCTTCGAAGTGAATTTCCCGGATACCCCGGGCATTAAATAACCTTTTTAGGAAGCCAGATGAATAAAGTAAGGACATTTGCCCATGACCGAAGACAGTTCCAGGTAGACCGGATTACATTTTATAGTGATGCCGTCATGGCCATTGCCAGTACTATGCTGATCCTGGAGTTTAAAATACCACCGCTTGGTAAGGATAGTACATGGATGCAGATCAGGACCGAATATTCCGGAAAGCTATTCATCCCTGTAATGGGGCTATTAGTCAGTTTTTTCTCCATCAGCAGGTTATGGATCAAGCATCATGAGCTCTTCGAACATGTGGTTAATTACCACAGGGCCCTGTTGGTCCTGAACCAATGCTTCCTTTTCCTGATCATGCTCCTCCCATTAAGCACTTCCTTTATGCTCGAGGATAACAACCCCAAGTTCCTTCGCTTCTTTACCTATTTTGTCAACCTGGGGTTATGCAATCTGAGTTATTATTTCCTGCTACGAATGGTTATGCACCGGAAAAGCAGCTTGTCGACGCTTACCCCGGACGATCACCAGGCAGTAAAAAGTAAAAGATTCGCAATGTTTTTAGCGGTTTCATTTCTAGGAGGTGGCTTCATATCGCTGATCTCAGTAAAATATTTTTACCTTCCGTTCATTCCGTTGGGAGTTTACCGGATCTATCGCGATATCTCATACCTGATGCGAAGGTTAAAAAGTATGAAAAAAGCTCAATTGTCAAATATATGATGCTCTCCCATGATGATTGATTCCCCCTTTACATCAAATTAGCCCAGTTACCGTGGTTGCCAAGTATCTGATCAGCCTGCACTTTTCCCGGGAAATAGCCGTAGGTGAATTCATTGGTTTCCAGTAACCCCTGTATTCTGGTCCTTTCACTTCCATTGATACCCAATCATTACCCGGGTAATGAGATGTATTTGGGGTTGATCAATGGATGCGCTATGATGCGTTATACCATGGACAGCCGGTGGAATATCGGTCAATGCAGGCGGTAAGTTTTGCGGGGGGTGTCCAGTAATTCCCAGTCCCGATTATCGGATATGTTTTTTAACCGAAGATTCAGGAATGTTTAAGGCTATTTTGTAATAGTGCATTAAGATGGTTTAAATTTGCCGAAGCCCCATTTTTGCTGACATTCCTATTATAAATAATTTGCCCTTGTTCATTGATTAAAAATAATTGAGGTAAAGAAGTCACTCCCCCAAATTTTATGATTAAATTTTTGTCATTGTAAATTTGCGTCCAGGTCATTTTATATTTTTTTATTGCTTTTGCAAAGGCGCTAGAGTCGCGGTCGCAGGAAACGGAAATAATCTTTAATTGAGATCGGGGATACTGTTTTCTAATTCTTCTTATAGCCGGCAGTTCCGCTATACAAGGGCCACACCATGTTGCCCAGAGATTGATTAGCACATATTTACCCCGTTCATTGCTCAGCGCCAACTGATGACCATATATATCCATTGTTTCAAAATCCGGTGCCTCAACGTTATTGTGGGTAGCCACAATTCTTCCCAGTAAAACATTTTTAATTTCTTTCCCTTCCAAGGTTGCTCTAAAGTCTTCCGGGAAAGATTCTTAAAAATTTGCCATCAATCCCCAGGAAGTCGCATATAGAATCTCAGATATTTTGCTTAAACGTAATCCTGCAATGAACATTACAGTAGGTTCATCAGCAAAAACCAGTTATTTGTTTGTAAGGTTCATGCCTGCTAGTTGGCGGCATAAAATGATGAGCAAAATATGCAAATTATAATTCAGAGGTACATATGAGGAAAAAGCCCGCTGGTGTGTATGTACTTGGGCTGAGTGCAATAGCTAAGACCTTCAAGTGGAAATTAAATGAGATACCGCAAAGGGGTTTATTAATTTTATGGTAGTTCAGCAAATTTATGAATAGATCAATCGAAACATTGATTCTGTGATACCTGATGGGGGCTTATGATCCATCCGGGTTTAAGTCCTGTGACATTCCACAGGGTTATTCAATGCATGGCCTAAACTTCGGTATCTGGCTTTTCACTGGTCCAATCCATTTATAAATACATCAATAATGGTTTCTACCAGGGTTTTTTCGTCAATGGATAAAAGTCTAGCTACCTGTAAAATCTGTGGTTTAAAGAAGGGTAAATGAAACCCATTTTTGCAAAAACATGCAATGATGGAGTTAAATCCATTTTTACAAGAAAGATCAAATCTGGAGCGATTTAATTTCTTGGTTAGTTTTCATCATTTCCCATGGATTTGCCCATTTTAAAGGGAAAATTGATTTTGTTCAGGAGTTTTAACGGACCCTTTGCCTGAATTAACGCCTTAACTTTACTTAAAGTTGTCATGGCTATGCTGGTCATCCTTCATCCCGGTAAACCCCAGATCCGGAATCTGCAAATCATCACGAATGCCTGGGGGAAGAGAGGATGATCACATATCCGAAGGGGATTCATGACCGGTTTGGAAATGGTGGATAATAGGATTGAAGTGGGGCCTGACGGATCGGAATTTTCTACCTTAGTGTATTATTCCGGTGATCACCCGTCGCAATCAGTCCGGGTAAGGGAGTACCGGACTGGGCTGCCTGAGATGTTGAATATGGAACAAATTTCGATGAAACGGATAATGACAGTAGCTTTGATTTGCCTGGGAAGCTTCCTGGGTTGTGCTGCCCAGCAAATTAGGGAGGTTAAAGCCAATCCTACGGACTCCGGAGAGACAAAGCAGGGTGAATACCCTGCTGAATCGTTTTCCTCCCTGATGTCATTAACCCTCAGGGAACCCTTGGATCAATTCAGCGACACCAGAAATCTGGTTCCAGCTTCCTATTATGTGGACCACCTTGGCTTTTTCTGCAAAAAGGAACTACAGGTTCAATCCCTGACCGGTTTGCCCTTGAAGTTCAGGCTGGGTTCAGTGGAATATACCGATCACCTGGAAGGGAAAGACCGCTGATTCCCTTGAACCGACCCTTTGAAGTATTTCCGGACTGCAGAATATACCTTAACGGCAATCCGCTGGGCTCCGGCTGCATTGGGATGGACCAGATCCGGGAAAAGATCCGGATACCCGGATAAAGCCCGGTACAGGTTGATATTTTTTATTTGTTCAGCCCTGGAAGCTTTCCGGATCAGGGGTATTTCCTGGTCCCTGATTACTTCGGGTAAGATATCATACATGGGACCAAAGGCTGGAACCGGAAAGCAGGCCCAGATCAGGGGACGGGCAGGAATCCCTTTCAGGTAGCGGATAAAAGCGATATAATCACCATAAAATTCGTCATGATATTTCCAGTTGCGGGCTTTTGCATCATTGGTGCCCAGCATCAGCACGGCGATATGGGGATTAAAATCCCAAATAAGCTGCATGGTCTTGTCCTCCCAATAGGGGAGGTCCCCTTTTTTCAGCAAAGTGCAACCATTCACTCCGAAATTCATAACCAGCGCGTCTTTTCCAAGGATGCCCTGCAATTTTGACGGATAGCTGTTCATTTCACGCCCTTCGATCCGGTCGCCATAGGTGATGCTGTCTCCGATACAGGCCAACCGGACCGGAGTTTCTGGAATGACAGGAGCAGAATGGAGCAATTGTTTGAATCGTTTAAGCCAGAAAGGATTAAATGGGTTACCCTGGCGGAAGGCCCTCAATGGGCCTCCAGCCAATTTTCTCCCACCCCCCATTCGGCAATGACCGGAACATTATTGGGCAGCGGCATCGCCTGCTGCATATTTTCCAGGATGATTGGCCTGAGGATATCCACCTCCTCCCGCCTGGCATCGAACACCAGCTCATCATGGACCTGCAGGATCATACGGGACCTTAATCCCCGTACCCGGATCTCCTTGTCAATCCGGATCATGGCCAGCTTGATCATATCAGCGGCAGTTCCCTGTATCGGCATATTGATCGCATTGCGTTCTGCGAACCCCCGCACGACCGCGTTGGCTGAATTAATATCCCTAAGCCAGCGCTTGCGGCCCAACAAGGTTTCTGCATACCCTTTCTGCTGAGCCTTTTTAATGTTTTCATCCATGTATTTTTTAATGGAGGGATACTGAGCAAAATAATTATCAATCAACTGCCTGGCTTCGGCCCGGGGAACCCCGATATTTTCGGAAAGCCCGAAAGCACTTACTCCATAAATGATCCCGAAATTAACCGCCTTGGCACTTCTCCGCATTTCCTGGGTAACCAGTTCTTCATCTACCATAAATACCCGGGCTGCAGTCGCTGCATGGATATCCAGGCCTTTTTGGAATGAGCGGATCATATTCTCATCCCCGCTGATCGCCGCGATGATCCTCAGTTCAATCTGGGAATAGTCGGCAGAGATCAGGAGGTGGTCTTTATCTCTGGGGACAAAAGCCTTGCGGATTTCCCTTCCACGCTCAGTACGGATGGGAATATTCTGCAGGTTCGGATTGTTGGAGCTTAATCTGCCGGTAACCGCTACAGCCTGATTGTAAGAGGTATGCAGTCTCCCTGTTCTTTTGTTGATCAGCAGGGGAAGGGCATCCACATAAGTGGATTTTAGTTTGCTGAACTCCCGGTAAATCAGGATGTCTTCGACAATCTGGTGCTTATGGGAAAGTTTTTGCAGGACTTCCTCTCCAGTGGCATACTGCCCTGTTCGGGTTTTCCGGGCATTGGGATCAAGGTTGAGTTTTTCAAAAAGCACATCCCCCAACTGACGGGGAGAGGCCAGGTTGAACCGGACGCCAGCTTCCCGGTATACGGCAGCCTCGGCAGTGGCAATATCCAGCCTGAGCTGTCGGGAAAAATCAGCAAGCACATTGGTGTCGATTTGGACTCCTTCAAATTCCATTTCAGCCAATACTGGGACCAGCAGCGTTTCGACTTCATAAAAGACCTGTTCCACCTGCTTATCTTTCAGCAGCGGGACAAACTGCTGCTTCAGTTGCAAGGTGATGTCGGCGTCCTCTGCAGCATATTCCTTAATCTTTTCCAATTCCACATCCCGCATGGTGCCCTGATTTTTACCTTTTTTCCCGATCAGGGATTCAATGGGCACCGGATCATAGTTCAGGTACTGGGCTGCAAGTAAATCCATGCTTCTCCGGCCTTCCGGATCGATCAGGTAATGGGCTAGCATGGTATCAAAAAGCTTTCCCCTGATTTCCAATCCATACCATTTTAGCATCAGCAGGTCAAATTTGATATTCTGTCCGATGATCAGCACATCGGTCCGCTCAAAGACCTCCCGGAATTCTTCCATTATCGCGGTTGATTCCGGCTGACTGGCAGGAAGGGGGATATAACAGGCTTCCCCTTTTTTAACGGAGAAGCTCATGCCCACAATCTGGGCATCATTGGGGTCCGTTCCCGTGGTTTCCGTATCAAAGGAGATCTCCGGCTCCTTCAGCAACAGGGCGATCAGGTCATAGCGTGCTGTGGCATTGTCAATCAGGCGGTAATCATGCGCCGTATTGGAAATATGGAATTCGGCCGTCAGTATATTTCCAGGCTGGTCGGGGGTAACCGGTTTTTCCACCGGTTCACCAAAAAGATCGGTCTGAATGCCCGGAGGGGCAGCAATCACCGAAGGCAAGCCCGCAGCCTGGGCAAATTCCTCTCCCAGGATTCGCCTGCCCAGGGTCTTGAATTCCAGCTCCAGGAAGATTTCAGTAAGGAGCTTTTTATCCGGTTCCTTTACCTGGAAATTGTCTTCATGAAATTCCAAGGGTACCTGGGTGATTATAGTGGCCAGTTTTTTGGAAAGGATAGCTTTTTGGCGACCCTCCCGGATCTTTTCACCCAGCTTACCCGGAATCTGATCTGCATGGTCCAGCAGGTTCTCCAGGCTTTGATATTCCTGGAGAAGCTTGGTTGCGGTCTTTTGGCCAACTCCGGGAATGCCGGGGATATTATCCACTGCATCTCCCATGAGTCCCAGCATGTCGATCACCTGGGATACTTCCCTGATCTGCCATTTCTCACAGATTTCCCGAACTCCGAGGATCTCCGCCTTGCTGTCCAGAAATGCGGGCTTATATATGAAGATATTTTCCCCCACCAGCTGTCCGTAATCTTTGTCCGGGGTGACCATGTAAACCGTGTATCCCTGGGCAGCAGCCTGCAAGGCTATTGTACCAATGATATCATCTGCTTCATAGCCGTCCATTTCCAACACAGGAATATGGAACGCATCGATAATCTTTTTGATATCCGGCAGGGCGGTTATCAGGTCTTCAGGAGACTCTTCCCGGTTAGCTTTATATTCCGCAAAGTCGATATGACGTTCCGTAAGCGCCTGGGTATCAAAAGCCACTGCGATATGGCTGGGGGTTTCCTTGCGGATCAGTTCCAGCAGGGTGTTGGTGAACCCAAATTGAGCATTGGTGTTTTTTCCCTGGCTGGTCAGCCTCGGATTCCGGATCAGGGCATAATAAGCGCGGTAGATCAGGGCCAGCGCATCCAGCAGGAAAAGCTTCTTCATGCGGTAAAGTTAACAGTTTATGCAAATCCTGAAATACCAGCCTGGGGAGTAAAGTTTATTTTTGGAAGATCCTGTAACAAAACCATTTTTATCACGTCATCTTCAGTAAATGAGCCTTCAGCAATTCAAAAGCAGGGTGCTGCCCATGAAAGATAAGCTCATGCGGTTTTCGCTGAGCCTTGTGGGGCATACGGGAGAAGCTGAAGACATTGTGCAGGAGGTGATGATCCGGATCTGGGACCGGAGGCAGCAATGGAAACAAATCGATAATCTGGAAGGGTACTGTATGCGTATGACCCGTAATATCAGTATTGACCGGATAAGATCCCGCAGAGAGGATCTGGTAAATATCAATCAGGCATATTCATTGACTTCAGCTAGTCCTTCAGCCCAGCAGGATATGGAACAAAAAGAAGCGATAAGCAGGATCAGGGAATTTATGGAACAACTGCCTGAAAAGCTGAGGACAGCCATCCGGCTGAGAGAAATGGAAGGCATGAGTTACCAGGACATTGCCAGGATCATGGATATTAGCCTGGATCAGGTCAGGGTAAACCTGCATCGGGGCCGAATGAAGCTGAGGGAAGAATTATTAAAACCGGAAGGTTATGGACGTTCATGAAGTAAGGATCCTGCTGGAAAAATACTTTGCAGGAGAAACTTCCCTGAAGGATGAACAAGGACTGAAAACCTGGTTCAGGGAACCGCAAACAGATCCATGGTTAAAAGCCATGCAACCCCTTTTCCTTTATTTTATGGAGGAGCAACAAATTATCCCGGATGAAGGGTTTGGAGACCGGATATTAGCCGGAGTTGTAGATAAAAGCAACGCTGAAAAAAAAGGAATTTTACTGACATGGAATACCTGGCTCAGTGCCGCTGCCACGGCAGTTATATTACTGGGAGCTGGTTGGTTTTATCTTCGTCCCGGTACTTCACTTTATAGTAAATCCGCCACATCGATTGTTGTTTATGCAGGGAGCCGGGATACATTCCAGTCTCCCGGTCAGGCCATGGCTGAAGTGCAAAGGGCAATTCTAGCCATGTCGGATAATCTGGAGCGGGGAAACCAAATCACTTTGAAAAACATGTCGGGACTTCAGGCACTCGGAAAGGTTATGCAATAAAATATTTGATTGATAAAATAATAAAAAGGGTTATGAAAAAAACAATAATGTTACTGTTTTCCTGCCTGTTACTGGCAGGATCAGCCTTCGGGCAACATGATGCTATCCAGAAATTCTTCGGCAAATACCTCAATGACAGCCGGTTTACGGTAATTTATGTCAGTCCCAGGATGTTCCGGATGTTTTCCAAAATGGATTGGGACAGCCTTCAACCTGATGTCAGGATTGCAGCCGAGCAAATCACCAGTCTCCGTATCCTGACCACTGAAGTCACCCCCATGCAGTTCTACCAGGAAGCTTCCAGAACCATTGATACCAGGGAATATGAACCCCTAATCACCATCAGGGACAAGTCAACGGATGTGAAATTCCTGGCAAAGGAACAAGGGGATTCCATTCAGGAATTACTGATGCTTACCGGAAGCCCGGATAATTTCTGCATGATGAGTTTTGTGGGAAATATCCGCCTGGACGAAATGGCCAAATTGGGTAAGGCGCTGAATGTGAAAGGCATAAAGTACTTAAAAGACGTGAAATAAGGAGAACGGATTGCCCTTGGTTTTACACCAGAAAGTTGATGAAGATAAAAACCTGCTGATGGGCAATACCTTATTCGGTATTTGACATACAATTGGGCGACCGGTTTTTCCATTATGAGGTGTAATTGACAAAAGGCAACATTAAAGATGGTTGCTTTTTGAGCAAGCAAAATATTAAAGAATACAATAATGGAATGATGTATTTGCAGGATATGCGTACAGGATGTAAATCAGGATTCTTTATTCTATTGATAATTCACCAAACTAAAAGTCAACCGCCGGAAAAAAGCTTCATCCATGGGATTAAGCCACGCAAAATGCAAAGGTATTTCAGGATAAGTTTCAATGAATTTTTTGTATTTACCAGGTTTTACCAGGGCTTCATTATATTTTAATTCTATTGCAAAAGGTGTTGTTATTTCCGGTAATACAAAGTCCACTTCATTGCCGTCTGCGGTACGCCAGTAATGAATAGCGTCCTGTCCAAATTTATCGACCAACATCCTGTAGAAAAAGTTTTCCCAAAGAGCTCCCCTATCCGAACGCGAAGATACCGGTTGAAAATTATTGAGTAAACAATTGCGTAATCCCATATCCAGCATAAAGGGTTTAGACATTTTGGTTAATTCTTTTCTTAGATTATGATAAAAGGGTTTCACCAATGCCAGATGGAAACATTTCTGCAAAACATGTAAATAATTATTTACTGACTCTCCTTTAATGCTCAGGGTAGCAGACAGTTCATTGACATTTACTAATTGACCGCATTGTGATGCCAGCAGTCTGAATAAATTATAGAAGGATATTTCGTTATGCACACCGGATTCCATAATATCTCTTTTGACAAAAGAATCCCTGATCTCTTTTAGTCGGATCATTTTGTCTTCCTGGTCAGGTTCGGTAACCACAGCAGGATAACCTCCATAAACCATAAATGTCTCCAATTCATTTTTGAGATAGTTTATTTTCTTGGATTTTGCTTTCTTATGCGAGAGTATCCGTTTTTTCTCTTCCAAAAGCTCTTCTTTGTTGTTCAGTTCAAGGTATTCATTAAAATTACAGGTCAATAATTGAAATACCCTCTTTCTCCCCACAAGTGAATCCTTGAAATGATCATCCAAATAAAAAGCGCTGCTCCCCGTGGCAACAATTTTAATAAACTGGGCATGCTCATCATATAACAGTTTAAGAAAATTGGATGGATCCCCCAGGTATTGGATCTCATCGATCAATACAATCACTCTTTCCTGACTTAGGGGCAAATAATTCAGTAAACTGAGCGGACTTAGATTCAATTCCCCGAGAATTTCTTTATTTTCCAGATTCAGGAACACACAAGGAATAAATTGCTCTTTGCATCTTGTTTCCAGCTGCTTGAGTAATGTAGATTTACCAGTTTGCCGGGCACCGGTCAGAATGGTAAACTCTTTTTTTTCCAGGTGAGCAACCAGTTCTTTATATATTTCTCTATACAAGGGGAAAAAGTTAAAATTATCAAAATTACAATAATATCGGATATTTTATTCCATATATAGGTAAAAATATCGGATATTATTTTTTATGCAAAAAATTAATGTATCCATAGCTTACATTATTCTTAACGCATGATTCCCCCAATTAAAAAGAATTTAATTATTAAAACATATGTATTTAGATATTAATAAACTCAATGAGTAAATTTATAATATTATATTTTGGCATTTCTTTGGGGCATGAAATAAAAATTCCTTACCATAATTCGAAGACTCAGTTTGAATTATAATGATCATTTTGGATGATCATGGAGATACATTGGATAACGTGACCTGAGTGAAGAAACTGACGATAATTTCCATATCCATTTAGGGATTCGTTGGGAAATAGTCATTTGAGGCTGGGCAACTCAACCCCATCAACTTTATTCGATTTTAGCCTAGCCCATATTAATTATATATATTTGTGGACAAGGCCTCTATAAGTGACTCTGGTGCAGGTAGGAATAATCTTTGCAAATGATTAAAGAATTGATTTTCTTCATTAAGGGTATTTATCCTTAAATTTAATTTAATGTGTTTTATACATTTACCAAAGGAGTTTACGACAATCTAAAAAATTTTTTTTTCCTGCTGTTTTGTGGAATGGCATCCTTTATTGTATCCACGGCCAAGCAACTCCTTCCCGTATATTTATCCACTCCGATTGATAATGGAAATGTAAGGGGCTATTATGAGACCCTTCCCGCAAATTATTCCACTGGCAGCGGGACCTATCCGCTGATTATATTCATGCATGGCATGGGTCAGCTGGGCACCGGTGACAGCACGGACCTTCCCCTTGTCTGGAATTACACCTATTCCCTTCCCAGCTATATCCATGACGGGCTTTTCAATAATAATTTCACCGTCAAGGGAAGTAATTACAGCTTTATCATATTGATGCCTCAGTTCAAAAACTGGACCGGAGGAACTGATGTCGAGAATATGATCAATTATGCCAAGGCCAATTTCCGGGTCGACCCCACCCGGATCTATGTGGTTGGTTTTTCCATGGGCGGCGGGGCATCCTGGTTTTATGCATCCACTTCAGCATATAAGCACCAAACAGCTGCGATGGTATCGATAGCGGGAGCCCTGGCACCCACTGTTTCCATGGCAAATGTGATTGCATCGGCCAACCTTCCGGTATGGGCTTTTCATGATAGTTTGGATAATGTTGTCCCGTTAAGTTGGTCCCAGGGCTGGGTGAATGACATCAACACTTATGTGCCTGCTCCCAATCCGCTGGCCCGGTTGACTATTTTCGATAGTACGGGACATGAGGGATGGACGAAGGCATGTAATCCTGCATATACTGTGAACAACCAGAATATTTACCAATGGCTTTTATCCTACACGAATTCAGGGTATTCAGGCATCAACCAAACCCCGGTGGCCCTGGCTAATTCAGACACTTTAACCCTTCCCACCAATACCGTATCCCTGGATGGGACTGGGTCTTATGATAATGGTGGTACGATCACCGGATATCTGTGGACCAAAATCTCCGGGCCTTCGGGATTTACCCTGAGTGACAATACTTCGCCCAAACCGATTTTGGGCAATCTCATCCAGGGTACCTACCAATTTGCCTTAACGGTTACCGACAATACAGGGGCAACCGGTTCAGATACGGCAGTAGTGGTGGTGAACCCTGAAACTTCCCAGATTGGCTGTAAGAATTCCTATAAAATAGTCATCATGGGTTCCTCCACCGCATATGGTGACGGAGCGACTCCCCTGGATAGCGGATGGGCCTATAAATTTACAGATTACCTACAGGGGATAAACTCCGCTTATTCTGTAACTAACCTGGCCTTACCTGGCTATACCACTTATCAGGAAACACCCACGGATGATATACCTCCATCCGGCATGCCATTGCCGGACACCAGCCGGAATATCACCAAGGCTTTGTCGCTAAAACCCGATGCGATAATCATCAACCTGCCTTCCAATGACGCTGCGAATAGTTACCCGCTCGCCGATCAACAGGCCAATTTCAACGCGATTGAAGCAGCGGCAGACAGTGCAAATGTACCGGTCTGGATCACGACAACCCAACCCAGGGATTTTCTGAGCAGCTCACAAATGTCCTTACTGACAGGAATGCGGGATTGGATATACACCCGGTTCACCAATAAGGCTATTGATTTCTGGGATACCATAGCGAATCCTGACGGAACGATCCGGGCAGCCTACTATGTCGATGGAATCCATGTCAACAATGCAGGCCATCAGATCTTTTTTGAAAGGGTGGTAGCCAAGGATATTCCGGACAGTCTTTGTCTGCGATCAGCAGGGACACCTCCTTCACCGGTCGCCAATGCCGGTAAGGACACCACGATTTATCTGCCGGCCAGTTCCACCATCCTCAGTGGTGCCGCTTCATCCGATCCGGGGGGTACCATTGCCGGGTATAGCTGGCACCAGGTTTCCGGACCCTCCGCTTCCATCCTGAGCAATACCTATAATGCCACCATCACGGTCAGCGGCCTGGTGAAGGGTACCTACAAGTATGAACTGACGGTAACCGGCTCCCTGGGGCTTACCGCCAATGCCAATGTCAGTGTTACGGTGGCCAGCCCAGGCACTATCCTGGCGGTTACCGCTGCCAGTACCACCCTGGTTCTTCCGACAGACAGCACGGTGCTGGATGGAAGTGGATCCGTGGATTCCGGTGGAGTGATCACTTCCTTTCTTTGGGCCTATAGTTCCGGACCAGCCGCCTATACTTTATCCAATCCAGATTCAGCCAAAGCGCTCCTGAGTAACCTGGTGGCGGGTACCTATACATTCAACCTGACCGTGAAAGGAAGCACGGGCGGATCCGCCACCGACAGTGAACAGATCATTGTGAATGCTCAGCCGGACACCAGCGTGACGGATCGGGTGCTGATCGATGTGGGACCCACCTCGGCATACGGCGGAGCAGTCACCCCTTCCCCGGACTGGCAGGGTAAATACTGGAATAACATGACCAATGCAACAGAAGGGATTCAGCTCAGTAACGCCGTGGATGTCAGCAACAATAAAACGGGATTATCCCTGGTGGTGCTCAAAAGAATGGATGCGCCATACGGGACCTATGGACCGGGGATGAATACAAATGGACCGAGACAGGTCATCGGGGATTATCCGGTGACCGCGGTGCAGGATAATGCCTATGCAGACATGTCAATTACAGGAGGGGGGAGCTGGGAGCTGGAGGGGCTGGACACGTCAAAGACCTACCAGGTGAAGTTCTGGGGGAGCAGGATAACTACGGATACGTACCGGATCCTGGAGATTAAAAAGTCCACGGACACCGTATGGCAGCAGTATA
>DATLTB010000070.1:0-15918 GCA_035533815.1 Chitinophagaceae bacterium | reverse complement strand
GAGTATAGCTTGTGGTATAGTTCTCCGAATTCAGCGTCACCGCACTTTCCAGGGCTATAGGATCGCTAACACTGGAAATATAAAAGCCGACATAATAAACCGAGTCGAAATATTGCCCCGGGGGATCATTAAGTAAGGCATCCGCCCCATACTGATCGTTGGTGTTGGTCACGCTGATGGTGGCAAAATTACTTGAATCAGTATCTACAATATTGGCAGGGTTAGTGATGGATCCCGTCCCCCCTGAACCCACTATGCTATTATAAGTAAGGGAACCTATGGTAAAATTGCCCGCAGCCTGGGCCCGGGAATCGCGGATGAATAAAAAAAGCAATAAACCGGTAATGCAGGTAAATCTACTAATCATAATCTGAGCTTTAAGGTTAACATTAAAATAGCCATTTCAGGTTAAAGTCCAGGTCAGATTCATTTAGGGCAGTGAATATAAATAATTTTCAGTATCTAAAAAAGTAAAATCAGAAATTCCCGGTACCACGCTGGCTATCAGGCCTTTGCCGGGCGGCCCCGGATCGCTGAAAATAAGCTTCCCAATACCTGTACCATATCGGAGGCACTGCGTATATCACTGACATTCAGTGAGAAATTTTTTCCCGTTTGTTTTAATCGTATTTTATTCATCCCATGCTGTATATGGTGAAGCAGGTCTTGGAACTGGTCAGATTCAAAAAAGGGAGAATCGGGGTTGGCAATGAAATAGCCACGCAGGTTTCCCTCCCTAAGGATCAGTTTTTCAAAGCCCAGGGCTATCGCCATTTTGCGGCAACGGATCAGGAGGAATAAATCCCTGGTAGCAGCAGGCAGCGGCCCGAACCGGTCTTCCAGCTGCCGGGCATAGCTGTCCAGCTGTTCATCTTCCTGCAGGCTGTCCAGCTGCTGGTAAATGCTGAACCTCTCCTGGATGTTTTCCACATAGCTGTCGGGGATCAGGATTTCCAGATCCGTATCAATGGTACAGTCCTTGACAAAAGGCTGCCTGTTGGCTTTTTCTTCCCGGAACAGCCCCCGGAAATCAGTCTGCCTCAGTTCCCTCACCGCCTCATCCAGGATCTTATGGTACATGTCAAACCCGATTTCAGCGATGAACCCGCTTTGTTCCGCCCCCAGCATATTTCCTGCACCCCGGATATCCAAATCCCTCATGGCAATCTGAAAGCCGCTGCCCAGGTCGCTATGCTGCTCCAGGGTCTGCAACCGCTTGCGGGAATCATCCGGCAGGGCAGACAGCGGTGGCGCCAGCAGGTAACAGAACGCTTTTTTATTGCTGCGCCCCACCCTGCCCCTGAGCTGGTGCAGGTCACTGAGCCCGAAATGGTGGGCATTGTTGATGAGGATGGTGTTGGCATTGGGTATGTCCACCCCGCTTTCTATGATATTGGTACAGGCCAGTACATCGTATTTGTGGCTGACGAAATCCAGGACCGTCTCCTCCAGCCGGTCTCCTTCCATCTTTCCATGGGCATAGGCTACCTGAAGATCAGGACATAATCCCCGGATGATCGCAGCCATCTCGGGAAGGTTATTGACCCGGTTATGGATAAAGAAGGTTTGTCCTCCCCGCTCCGCCTCAAAATAAATCGCTTCCCTGATCCTGTCCTCATCATAGGTCTGGATCTCGGTATGGATCGCCTGCCGGTTGGGTGGGGGGGTATTGATTATCGACAAATCCCTGGCCCCCATCAGGGAGAACTGCAGGGTCCTGGGAATTGGAGTCGCGGTCAGGGTCAGGGTATCCACATTGACTTTCAGCTGCTTGAGCTTTTCCTTCGAAGCCACCCCGAATTTCTGTTCCTCGTCGATCACCAGCAGGCCAAGATCCTTAAACTTCACTTCCTTTCCCAGCAAGGCATGGGTGCCGATAATGATATCCAATTTGCCTTCCTGTAAACGCTGCAGGATCTCCTTTTTCTGGCTGGCCGATTTAAACCGACTCAGGTAATCTACCGAGCAGGGGAAATCCTTCAGCCTTTCCTCAAAGGTTTTGAAATGCTGATAGGCCAGGATCGTGGTGGGCACCAGTACCGCAGCCTGCTTGTCATCGGCTACGGTCTTGAAGGCCGCCCGGACGGCGATTTCTGTTTTTCCGAATCCCACATCCCCGCAGACCAGCCGGTCCATCGGTGAGTGGGATTGCATATCCGTTTTCACATCCGAGGTGGATTTGCTCTGATCGGGAGTATCTTCATACAGAAATGAAGCTTCCAATTCAGTTTGCAGGTAAGTGTCGGGGGAATGGGCAAATCCCTTGCGGGCCTTTCTGGCCGCATACAGCCGGATGAGGTCCCTGGCAATATCCTTTACCCGGTTCTTTGTTTTTTCCTTTAGTTTTTCCCAGGTATCGGTACCCAGCTTGCTGATGCGGGGCATCGTACCTTCCTTCCCGATATATTTACTGATCTTATGGAGGGAATTGATATTGACATACAGCAGGTCCTGATCCTTGTAAACTATCCGTACGGCTTCCTGAATATGGCCGTTCACCTCCATCTTCTGCAATCCGCTGAATAAGCCCACCCCATGATCGATATGGGTGATATAGTCCCCGGGCTGCAATTCCCGGAGCGATTTCAGGGTCAGTGCCCGGCTTTTATTATACGCCTGCCTGACCTGGTATTTATGGTAACGCTGGAATATCTCATGATCCGTATAGCAGACCAGTTTCAGGTCATGATCAATGAATCCCCGGCTGATCGTCACTCCCAGGGGGTTGAAGGGGATCTCCGCTTTCAGGTCCTCGAAAATAACCCTCAGCCTTTCCAGCTGGCGGGTATTTTCCGCAAAAATGAAGTGAGTGTATTTTTGGGCTGTCCGCTGTTTCAGGTCGCTGATGAGCAGGTTGAACTGGCGGTTGAACACCGGCTGCGGTGAACTGCTGAAATCAAGGGTCGCTGTCTGATCCGCAAAGGAACCCCGGTCAGTAAATCTGACCAGTTTCCTTTCGGCCAGGCTGCAGGCCAGGGAGTCCCAGTCCTCGAAATCCCCGATCCGGACATCCCCTGCTTCCTCCTCCTTTTCATCAGCTGCCCTGGATTTCGACAGGAAATCCTTCAACTTGCCGCTCATTTGATGGAAGCTCTCCCGGCAATAGTCCATATCCTGCACCCAGCAGACGGTATTGGGGGGTAGGGTGCTCAGCAGGGATTCCCGCTGGCCGGTATGCACACCGGCATCCAGGCTCGGCAATATGGTGACCTCGGATAATTTCCTTTCACTGAGCTGCGTTTCGGGGTCGAAGACCCGAATGGAGTCCACATCGTCGGCGTTCAATTCGATCCGGTAAGGTTTGGTATTCCCATAGGAATAAATATCCAATATACCTCCCCGGATAGCAAACTGTCCGGGCCCATAGGTGAAGTCTGTGCGTTCAAAGCCAAAACTCACCAGCTTCTCCAGCAGCCGGTCCAGGCCAAGGGGTGCCCCTTTCTCAATCCGGATCATGTGAGCGGCAAAGGAACCGGACCGGGCAACTTTTTCAAAAACGGCTTCCGGATAGGTGACCAGCACTTTTTTATGCACCGTTTCTCCGGAAAAGCGCAGCATGGCCTCGGTGCGAAGCAGGACATGACTCGTGTTCAGGGTGGAGAAATCCCCCGTCTTGCGAAAGGAATCCGGAAAATAGAAAAGATCAGGGGCTCCTGTCAGGCTTTCCAGGTCATTTTGAAAATAAGCTGCTTCCTCATGATTATTGAGAATGAACAAATGGTTGGCCCTGGATAGGCGAAGCAAGGCCGCGCCGATAAGGGCTGGCATGGATCCGCTTAATCCCCTGAGGTGGATTTGGGAGGGTCCGGGCACAGTGATCCGGTCCACCAGCGTGCTGATGCGGTGGTCTTCCTCATATCTTTTCAGCAGGCTCTCCAGATTCATCAGGACAGGCAAAAATACGAAAGCCTGCTTATTACCGGGCATCATCCCTGAAATCCGCTTACAGGGCCTCCCCGGTGATAATAATTCTCCAGACAAGGTACCAAAACAGGGAATTTGCCGATTTACCCCATTGGGCCAGACATTTAATGGAGTAAACGATTTATTATGTAATTTCCAGCACTCTACACGTATGGCATTCTCCCTGAAGCGCAATGTATGGCTGCAATGGATCATCACCCTCCTGTTGTTAGGGGGAAACGGGTATGTATTTTTCAGGAATCAGGATACCCGGAAACTGGAACTTATCCTGGGTAACGAAAAGGGATTTGACCGGGACAGGAAAGAATTGCCGGATGCAGATGCAGATAATCCTTACCAGGTCTGGAAATATGAATATGACCTGCTGAAAAGCCCCCGGACGGGGAAAATACCTCCAAATGCCCGCGCCCAGGAATGGGCAACTGCCCTGGACTTTGTGAGCAATGCTTCCCTGGCCCGCCTGGCATCCCATACTTATTCTTTTGCAGGACCCGATAATATCAGCGGCCGTACACGGGCTATCGCATATGACCTGCGCTATAACGGATCAACCAACCAGGTAATGCTGACCGGAGGGGTAAGCGGGGGAATATTCCGGAGCACGGACGGAGGAGTGAGCTGGACCTGGGTTTCCACGCCGCAGTTGAACAGCGTGACCAGTATTGTACAGGATCCCCGATCAGGGACTAACCCCATCACCAACCATCCTTACAATGATACCTGGTATTGCGGAACGGGAGAGTTCCTGCCCACCTCATTCATCAGCGGACCTGTAGCCAGTGACCTATCCTTCATCGTGGGTTGGGGCATGTTCCAGTCCGATGACGATGGCCAGAGCTGGTATGCCATGCCTTTCTCCCGGGGGTTTGCCAGCCAGGGCAACACCAGTGAGGAAGCCTTCGACAATGCGTATGATATTATCAACAGGCTGGTGGTGAACCCCGTAAACGGCAACCTGTACGTCTCCAGGTTTGGTTCCATTGTCCAGGTCTCGGAACCGAATGCGGGGAATTATTTCCGGACCCTTACCCTGTATCCATTGCATGACAACGGGAACCTCAACACGGCCAATGAAATCAGCGATATCGTCTGTTCTGCAGACGGGAAAACGCTATTTGCTGCTTTCCATGGAGATTATATCGATCCTTCCAATGTGGATTCCACCAAGGACATGGAAGGAATCTGGCAAGGCAGGATCAACCTGTCTTCCAATGGCATCATCACCTGGAAAAAGATTGCCGGTCAGGGGAGCAATTCACCGGCAGGCTGGCCTTCCCCCGTAAGCTATGGGCGGATCGTACTCAGTCTTGCTCCGGGTGACCAGCAAATACTCTATGCCCTGGTGGCCAACGGGAAGGATGGTTCCCTGGGCGCTTCGGGCGGCCCCAAGGCCGAAGCCGACCTGTTTAAGTTTAATGATAGCACAGGCGTCTGGACTAACCTGAGCGCCAATGTGCCGACTAAAGATTCCAGCGACAGGGGCGCATTCCAGGTACAGAGCGGATATGATATGGCCATTGCCGTCAGTCCCGGGGATACCAATACCGTATTTATCGGAGGGACCAATGCCTACCGGTCCACCGACGGGTTCAGCACCCCTGATCATACCACCCTGATCAATGGCTATGGAAGGAACGGGGTCAATGAGTTTGGATATGATTTCAATATTGGTCATCCGGATATCCATAGTTTCGCTTTTCGCCCTGGCTCGAATTCAGAAATGATATGCAGCAATGACGGCGGTATCCAGAAAAGTTTCGACATCAATCACCCGGATTCCGTCTCATGGACCAATCTGGATAATTCCTACCAGTCCCTGCAATATTACTATGTCACCATTGATCCCGACAGTGCGCAGATGACCTTTGCCGGTGGCTCACAGGATAACCAGTGTACCCTGCGCAATGCCTTTGATGGTGATCCCAATGCCCATGATATTTATATTGTGGGAGATGGTTGCTCCGTGGGTTTGTCCAAGCCTGCTGGAAACCAGAAATATTTTTATCTCTCCGATCAGAACGGGGGTATTTTCCGGGTAAGTCTGAATAGCTCAGATAATCAATATGCAGGCTCCTTCTCCAGCATCAAACCTGCGGGGGCAAGAGGGGATTTCATCACCCTGTTCTACCTGGATCCGGACAATACGGAGGACCTATATTTTGCCAGCAATGATTCCCTGTTCCGGACCAGTGCTGCATCCACTGTGAGTTCGGGAACCTGGTCTTATCTGGCTGGGGTAAAATCGACAATCGCGGGGAATATCCGGTCCCTGGCAACCACCCGGGGAGATTATCAGCCCAGCCATAACCTGTTCTTTGGCACAGATGAGGGAAGGGTATATCGCCTGAGCGATCCGGAAAATGCGGATTCTTCGGCTGTGCCCAGGGACATATCAGCCACAGGCATGGCAGGCGTAGTCATCGGGATAGCGGTCAACCCGCGCAATGATGATACTGTCCTGGCCGTCATATCCAATTATGACACGCAAAGCATTTGGTGGACCGGAGACGCCAATGATTCCATACCTGTCTGGCAACCCATCGAGGGAACAGGCACGAATAACCTGGCAGCCCCTTCTATCCGCAGTTGTGCCATCGTGGTAACCCAGTTTGACGTAGAATATTATGTAGGTACCCAGATCGGATTGTACAGTACTACCACCATTGCCGGTACTTCCACCCAATGGACCCCGGAAGTTAGTTCAGGGCCCCTGCAATATGCCATAGTCAGTTCCCTGGCGGTCCGTTGGTCTGACAATACCCTGGTCGTCGGCACTCATGGAAATGGCATGTTCTATACCGTTATCGGTTCTCCCATATCGATATCCCCTTCACCCACCCCAAAAGATACAGGCAGCATATTCATCAGTAACCTTTACCCTACCCTGCTGGTGAATACCCTGAATATCCAGACAGGAAATATGCCAGGCATCAACGGCATGCAGGTATATATATATAATATGCTCGGCCAGTTGGTTTACGAGGCACAAATGAGTTACCAGGATCAGTCCATTGACCTGGGCATGCTTCCGGCCGCCATGTACCTGCTTACCATTACCAGCAATGATGGCACCCATCACTACACCCGTAAATTTATCCGGCAGTAGGCCCCTGGCGGGAATACCCGTATCTTTTTTTGTATCTTCCTGAAAAAATTTTACATGCTGGATCAGTGGCACACCGGTGTTTTCACCAGGATCACCCAGGAAACTCCCAATACGCGCAGATTCTGGATCAGGATACCCGGACTTGAAAAGTTTGATTTTAAAGCCGGCCAGTTCGTCACCCTGGACCTTCCGATCCATGAAAAGAAAGCCAGGCGCTGGAGAAGTTATTCCATCGCTTCCGGCCCCGATGGCACCAATGAGATTGAACTGGTGATCGTCCTGCTGGAAGGGGGACTGGGAACTAATTACCTGTTCAACCAGATCAGGGAAGGGAGCGAAGTGCTGCTCCGGGGGCCCCAGGGTGTATTCACCCTGCCTGATACTTTGGAAAATGACCTGTTCCTGATCTGCACCGGAACAGGTATTGCCCCATTTCGCAGCATGGTGCATCACCTCAAAGCCTCGGGCAAAGATGCCCGGAATGTGTATATCATATCCGGGACCCGGACAAGGACCGACCTGCTTTATCATGAGGAAATGCTGCAGCTGCAGGCCGAATTAAACAACTTCCATTATATCCCTACCCTTTCCCGGGAGAGTTGGGAAGGGAAAAAAGGATATGTTCATGAAATCTATGAAGAACTGCTGGCTGACCGAAGGGCGGCGCTTTTCTATCTTTGCGGCTGGAAGGCCATGATTGATGAAGCTAAAAAGCGGATCATCAGCATGGGATATGACCGCAAGGGGATCCACCAGGAACTCTATGGTTGATGCTAGCCCCTTACACCAGGGCTTCCAAAACCAGGGTCCGGACCGCATCTGCCGGAATCCTTACCTGGCTGAGCGTATCCCGGTAACGGATAGTCACTGTACCATCCTCCTTCGACTGATGGTCCACGGTTACACAAAATGGAGTGCCGATGGCGTCCTGCCGGCGATACCTTTTCCCTATGGAATCCTTTTCTTCATAAATGCAGTAAAAAGCATTCCTGCAGGTATCCATGATCCTGCGGCCTATTTCCGGTAATCCATCTTTTTTAACCAGGGGTAGCACGGCCAGTTTGACGGGAGCGAGGACTGGCGGAAAACCAAGGACTACCCGGGTGTCGGTCAGCCCCGGATCTGCTGTGGGTACCTGCTGTTCCTGATAAGCCTCGCTAAGCAGCATCAGAATAATCCGGTCCAGGCCCGCAGAGGTCTCGACTACAAAGGGGATATAGCTTTTGTTCAGTTCGGGGTCAAAATATTGCATTTTCTTTCCACTGAACTGCTGATGCCGGCTGAGATCATAATCCGTCCTGGAATGAATCCCTTCCACTTCCCTGAACCCAATCGGAAAATCATACTCGATATCTGCGGCTGCATTGGCATAATGGGCCAGTTTGCTATGATCATGGAACCTTAATTTTTCCTGTGGAATGCCCAGGCTACGGTGCCATTCCATCCGCTCGGCTTTCCAGGAATGATACCAATCCATTTCAGTGCCAGGCCGCACAAAGTATTGCATTTCCATCTGTTCAAATTCCCGCATGCGGAAAATAAACTGCCGGGCAACGATCTCATTGCGGAAGGCCTTGCCGGTCTGCGCAATGCCGAATGGAATCCGCATGCGGGCGGTCTTCTGTACATTGAGAAAATTCACAAATATACCCTGGGCAGTCTCGGGACGCAGATAGATTTCGTCTGATTCACCGGCAATGCTGCCCAGCCGGGTGGAAAACATGAGGTTGAACTGCCGCACATCCGTCCAGTTACCCGTACCAGATATGCCGCAAGTGATCTGATTATCGGTAATCAGCTGCCTGAGTCCGGAAAAATCATTTTCCTTCAGCAGCTCATCCATGGTCTTCAGCAGGGTTTCCGCCGCCTCTATTTTTCCCTCCTGCAGCAATTTTTCACTATACCCCTCAATCAGGTGGTCCACACGGTATCTTTTTTTGCTGTCCCTGTTGTCGATCATCGGATCACTGAAATTGTCGACATGTCCCGATGCTTTCCAGGTTGCCGGATGCATGAATATAGCGGCATCGATACCAACGATTTCGCTATGCATCCTGGTCATGGAATTCCACCAATGATCGCGGACATTCCTTTTCAGCTGGACCCCATATGGGCCATAATCATACACTGCTGCCAGTCCTTCATAAATCTCACTGGAAGGAAAAATAAACCCATATTCCTTGCAATGGGATATGATTGTTTGGAACCGTCCCGGGTCGTTTGACATCTGGCCGCAAAAATAACAGATTAAAGGTGATTATGTGCCAAGCTTGTCATTGTCCTTGTGCCGAAGGGCATCCCTCTGAGTTTTTTTGGCGAAGTTCTTCTCCAGGGCAACCGTAAGATCTATCCCGGTCTGGTTGGCCAGGCAAAGAACCACCCAGAGTACATCGGATAGCTCATCTGCCAGATCATTTTTATGGTCGGTTTCCCTGAAGGACTGCTCTCCAAACTGCCGGGCCATGATCCGGGCCACTTCCCCGACCTCCTCAGTCAGGATGGCCAGATTGGTCAGTTCATTGAAATAGCGCACCCCGGTGGTCTTTATCCAGTGATCCACCCGGTCCTGAGCTTCCCTGAGGGTAATGTCATTTGCGGACATAACTGGGGAGATTACATTTGTGAACTGCAAAAATAGCGGTTTGACCCAACGATAGGTTGAATTATCTGTTTAGATTTGCGGGTCCGCTAAAATGCCCATACATGCCAGCGAGTGTTGATCCCACATCCAGATTTACCGGCCGCACAACAGATTATGCCCGTTACCGGCCCCGGTATCCGGACCATCTCATTGACCTACTCCAAAACAGGGCCGGACTCAACCAAAATACCCGGATCGCAGATATGGGATCAGGCACAGGTATTTTGTCGGAGCTATTTTTAAAAAAGGGATACCAGGTATATGGCCTGGAACCCAACGAGGAGATGCGGCTTGCTGCGGAACGGTTGCTTAGCTCCTACCCTTTGTTTACCAGTATCGCAGCCCCGGCCGAACAAACCGGCCTTCCTCCTTCCTGCGTGGACCTCATTGTGGCAGGCCAGGCTTTCCACTGGTTCGTACCAGCGGCAGCCAAAGCAGAATTCTCCCGGATTGCCAGCCCTGGTGCCTTTGCAGCGCTCATTTGGAATGAGCGAAGGGAGGAAACGCCTTTCCTGAAGGCATACGATGCCCTGATACGCCGCTATGCCACGGATTACCATAAAGTCAACCATAAAAATATCCGGCTTAGGAATCTGGAAGATTTTTTTGCCCCCGAAAAAATGGAGATGGAAACCTTTTTCAATTCGCAGTTACTGGATCTCGAAGGACTCAGGGGAAGAGTACGGTCCTCCTCTTATATACCTTCCATTCATCATCCCGCTCATGAAACCCTGATGAACGAGATCACCGCATTATTTGGCCGGTTTGCCGGCAATGGCAGCGTCAGCATGGACTATGATACCCGGGTGTACTTCGGTCGGGTCAGGGGTGCCTGAGTGCGGAACGATCGGCCAAAATGAACGGATCAACCCCCGGGAGAACATCCAGCCAGTCCCCTCACCAGGATGAACCAATTGCGGATTATATCACTCCCATTGATGGGTATCCATAATAATAGTTACCGGTCCGTCATTCACCAGGCTGACCTGCATGTCTTCCCCGAACTGGCCTGCAGAGACTGGTTTGCCCAGATCCAGGGACAGTTGGCCAATCAGTTTTTCATAAAGGGGTAAAGCTATTTGGCGGTTTGCAGACCTGGAGTAGGAAGGGCGGTTTCCCTTCCGGGTAGAGGCAAAAAGAGTGAACTGGCTGACCACCAGGATATCCCCGCCGGTCTCCCTGATAGACAGATTCATGATCCCGGATTGATCATTAAAAATCCTCAGTTGCACCAGTTTTGCACTGAGCCGGGAAATGTCTTCCTCCTTGTCTGCCTCCGAAAAGGCCACCAGCAGCAGGATGCCGCTTCCGATACCGGAGAAGAGTTCCTGCTTAACGACCACATGGGCCTGGCTAACCCGCTGTAAGATTACACGCATGGATTATGGATCAGTGTTTTAAAATAATATCCGGAATAGCCATCAGGTACGCTGAAGGAAGTTGACGGAAAGAAAAGGCTGTATACCGGATGACTGCTTTGATGTAATTTCAAAGCCATTTCCCGGATCCATGTATACAGATATCTCATCGGAACTGACTTTTAAAACGGCCCGGAGCAGCGGAAAAGGGGGACAGCATGTGAATAAGGTGGAGACCAAGGTCATTGCCTGCTTTAACCTGGAGCATTCCGCCATACTTTCCCCAGAGCAAAAGGAAAGGATCAGGAAGAAACTCGGTAATCGGATAAGCCATGCTGGGATCATTTATGTCAGATCCCAGGCTTCCCGTTCCCAGGCGGGAAATAAACGCATGACCATCCGGAAAATCAATGAGTTGGTCAACCTTGCCCTGATTATCCCGCCAAAAAGGATCAGGAGTTCCCCTTCAGGGGCATCCATTGCAAATCGGCTGCGGCTGAAGAAAGAGCAGTCTGAAAAAAAGCAAAATCGCCGGAGCCCTTTCTGAATTTTCAATCCCGAATCCGCTCAGGAAAGCGGTGTGGCGCCGATCATATTCATCAAAAGGAATATCCGGTTTTCCATAGCTGTCTTGCTGACAGGCTGTTGCCCCTTGTGGGGATGCGCATGAATGGTTCTGACTGCCTTGGGTTTGCCGGATGGACTCATCCCAGCCGGAGGGCCTGAAGTCTTTACATTATGTGAAACTGATTTTCTTGCTGACATGGCTTATCGGTATTAAGGGTTAACAAATTCAGAGATAGTACAAGCGGTCATTTAAGTTGCTCAAAAATAGTCATAAATTCCGTTTTTTTTCTATGACACTAATTCCTGGGATCTACGAATCTGGACAAAGTTAAAGTTCGTATCGTTAAATATGGGAGCCAAGAGTATCCCTACTAAAGTTATGCAGAACTTATACCCAAAAATATGCAGGTGATTATACCTGTCTGGATTACAAGCGGATAAATCTATCTTTATACCGGGTGTGCCTGATCTGCTGTTCACTCCAGCTTTTATATAAAATGTTAACTATGAGATACTTCAACAAAATCTATCCGGTTTTTTTTGGGATTTTACTGATTTTCCTGATGGGATGTAAGAAAAATGATCATCCTGATCCTTCCCATGTCATCCCCATTTCGCGGGGGATAGCTTTAACCCGCAAGTTCAGGGATAGCCTTTTCGGGAACCTGACCAAGGGGAATACCCGGATCATCGTACCCCTGGCTGAATCCTTTGATAAAGCCTCCCTGGAGGCCCTGCTTAACCAGGACAGCTGTCAGGGCATGCGGATTTACCTGGGAATGGATGGTAAAAACACCCTCCATTTTATACTGGTGGGGACCGGCCCCCAAAACAATGACCTTGTTCCTCCCCGAAGGGATTACCAAAAGCATATTTTAAGTGTCGCCGGCAGCAAAACCGGAAAGGATATTCTTCTGGAAAACGGGCAACCTTGCCCGCCCGGCTGTGACCCCCGGAGTCCATTGGATTGAATACCGGAAGACTGCGGGATGGCAGGGAATAAGCCTGCGCAAAAAGGGGTAACCTGCCGTATTCGGGATAATCCAGCCTTTAAGCCAGGTCAACCCGTCAATTCCAATAAACTGATTTTCATCATCCTATGGATAAGATGACTTCCTTCATTCCCATACCGGGAAGATGAGCCAGGATACCATGTTTTATTTCAGCCTGGCGATCCTGATTGCAGCTATCATCGCCCTGGTCCGGTTCCGGAACGTGGATCCGCTTTACCGGCCATTCCTGATCCTGGTATGGGTGGCTTCCCTGACAGAGATCATCAGCCATGTACTGGCAAAAAGATATAGGAACGACGCGATATCCAATAATATATACACCCTGGCGGAATGCATGCTGTATTTCTGGCAATTCCGGAACTGGGGTTTTTTTTCCGCCTGGAAAAAAGTCTTCAGCCCCCTGCTTGCTGTTTTCATCATTGCCTGGTTGGTCGAAAACCTGATATTATCGAGCCCCGAGGTGTTTAATTCCTTTTTCCCTGTCCTGTATTCGGGGACCCTGGTCCTGATGGCCATCCGCCAGATCAGTATCCTGATCGTGGAAGTAGGCGGTCGCCTGTTGACTAATGCCCGGTTCCTGATCTGCAGCGGGATCATTATTTTTTTTACCTACACCCTGCTCGTGAAGATCTTTGTGTATTTCGATGCTGGAGAAAGCAGGGAATTCCTGGTACATATCTATTATATTATTATTTATGTTAATCTTTTTGTAAATTTACTATTCGCATTTGCCATTCTATGGATGCCCAGGAAGCCAAATTTTATCTCGCGGTATTAGCGGTGGCTATTGTAACCGGCATCATCATTTTATATTTCATGCTATCCTTTGTCCGGCAGCACCGCAGGTATGTCCGACTCCAGAAAGAACGGATTTATGCCGAGATCGTTACCCTCGAAAGGGAAAGGCGGCGAATCGCCTCGGACCTGCACGATGACATTGGACCCATGCTGTCCTCTATCAAGCTGAACATTACCTGCCTGGATACTGAGCTGCCTCAGGACCTGGAGATCATCAGCAAAGCCGGAAGTTATATTGATGAAACCATCGGAAGCCTCCGGACCATTTCCAATAACCTGATGCCCGGAACCCTGCTCCGGAAGGGCCTTGAGGAGGCGATCCGGGAATTTACCGGTAAAATGGGCGGCCCGGCTGGTTTAGCTATCCTGATAGAATACGCCCCCGGTCTCTCCCTGGGCAGGGACAGGGAAGTAAACCTTTTCCGGATCATCCAGGAAATTGTGCATAATACGATCAAGCACGCCCGGGCCACCAGGCTGGATATCCATGTTTACGCTGAAAATGAACAGCTTATCCTCGCCACCAGGGATAACGGGCAGGGATTTGAGGGGGGAATGTACTCCCGCAAAGGGGCTGGCCTGGGGCTGAAGAACCTGGAAAGCCGGACCGAGATTATGGGAGGGAGGGTCCTCATGCATTCAGTCCCGGGCAAAGGCACCCAATTTTATTTCGAAATACCTCTGGAATAAGGCTTTCAAAACCAACCTATGACTAACCAAGACATTACCGTGCTGATCGCTGATGACCATGAGATTTTCCGGGACGGACTATCCCTGGTCCTGCTCAAGGCTCCGGGGATCCGATTGCTGGGGGAGGCGGAAAACGGCCGTGAGCTTCTGAACTTGGTGCATCAGCTCCGTCCGGACATCGTGCTTACCGATTTAAAGATGCCGGTGATGGACGGGATTGAAGCCACGCGGGAAATCTGTATCAAATATCCAGGCACCGGAGTGATCGCGTTGTCAATGTTCGATGAAGATGAACAGATCATGGATATGCTGGAGGCAGGAGCCCGGGGATACCTGCTGAAGAATGCCGGCAAACGGGAGATCATCACTGCGGTCAATGCTGTTTACCATGATGGGAATTATTATTGCATATCCACCTCCCAGAAGTTAGCCGCCCTGATCGCCAAAAACAGGTCCCTGTCCCGGTCGGAAAAAATGGAATTCAGCAGCCGGGAAAAAGAGATCATCCTGCTCATCTGCAGGCAGTTTACGGCCAAGCAGATCGCCGGAAAGTTGTTTCTCAGCAGCAGGACCGTGGAAGGGCACCGGACCCGAATCCTGGAAAAAATGAAGGTCAGAAACACCGCCGGAGTGGTGATTTATGCCCTGAAACATAACCTGGTCACAGAAAAGGACTTGCTGGAACGCTGATCAGTTCCCCTCAAACTATTCCTGACGGGTGCGGTCGATTATCCTATTTTTGGGAAAATTTTTACTGGATTGAGCGAGATCAAGAAACTGGCAGGGGAAACCGTTTATTATGGGGCAAGCAATATCATCAGCAGGCTGCTGAACTACCTGCTGACCCCGCTTTATGTAGCCCTTTTCCGGCCGGATATCTATGCTGAAGTGGGGCTGCTTTATGCCGCTCTCCCTTTTCTCAATGTCATTTTCACCTATGGCCTGCAAACAGCTTTTTTCCGGTTCTCCCAAATCGAAGACAGGAAAAAGGTGCTGAGCACCACATTTATTTCCATCCTTTGTTCCACAATTATCCTGAGCTTGGTTTTGTTGTCCCTGAGAGCTCCGGTAAGCCATAGTATCATCGGGGAAATTGCCGGGATAACCAGTCATCCAGAATACCTGAACTGGTGTGTGTGTATCCTGGCTTTTGACAGTTTGGCCTATATCCCCTTTGCCCAGCTAAGGCTGGAAAACAAGCCATTGCGTTATGCCACTTTGAAAATGCTCAATGTGGCGTTCAATATTTTTTTCAATGTCTTTTTCCTGGTTATCTGCCCGTACCTGCTTTCCCATGGTTCTCCCTGGATCCGGATGGTATATCATCCGGGTATGGGCGTAGGGTATGTCTTTCTTTCCAATGTCATCTCCAGTGCATTGACCCTCCTGCTCCTGCTGCCCCAGATTAGCCGGATCCATTGGTCATTCGATCCCGTCATTTGGAAAAAGATCATGCAATATTCCCTCCCGCTCATCATCGTGGGATTGGCAGGAATGGTCAATGAAACCCTGGACCGGGTCTATTTCCTGCCCAGTTTCCTGCCAGCCTCCCTGGGATTGAAAATGAAAGCAACCCTGATTGGGATCTACAGCGCCAATTACAAACTTTCCATCCTGATCACGCTGTTCATCCAGGCTTTCCGGCTGGGTGCTGAACCCTTTTTCTTCAGGCAGGCTGAAGGCAAGAATCCGCAGATCATCTATGCCCGGGTAATGAAATATTTTGTGATGATCCTCTGTATGATGTTCCTCTGTGTTTCCCTGTTCCTGTCAGTCTGGAAATATTTCATGCCCAGGCCGGAGTACTGGCAAGGGCTCAGG